>JAAZCB010000914.1 GCA_012513545.1 Clostridiaceae bacterium | reverse complement strand
CATTCAATTCAGGAGGAAGTGCCGGAACATCAACATTTGTGTTTGCGTATAAAGGAGTCACAACCCATATATTGTTTGACTCAAGTTCGTTCTTTGCGTCAGCGGTACGAAAATACGGGTTAACTATATCAAGGTCGACTATGGCAGTCTTTGGAACAATTTCAGAAAGCCTGACGGCATAATTTACAGCTACTTCTGTCTTTCCACTTCCAAAATGCCCTGTAAAAATATTAATCCTCTTATCAAACATAGAATTCCTCTCATTGTAATATCTAATGGTATATCTTGTTTTATTTCCGTAATGCAAAAATATACTCTTCATACTGTATTTATTTTGTTTTCAGCATAAAATAAATTATATCATAAAACACGGTTTTTATAAATTATTTATTTTTTATAACATATAAGGTCTTTTATTACTTCACCTGCGATGATAAGACCCGCAACAGAAGGAACAAAAGACATGCTTTACGGGAATCTATAATCTATATAATTTATGGTTTATAGCATTTATTAATGATGCGCCATTGTTTTAAGCAGAACAAAGGTATTTTAAGCTTAAAATACAAGCCCATTCCAAACATAAACCATATAGCTTATTACCTTAATGAAGCAGTTCCCATGCACACCTCAAAAAGCCTTTTTCCTAAAATCTCAGCCCGCTTTATAGCAAATTCATCATTATTTGACGGTTTCTGCGAGCATACACCATGATGACCACAATCATCCTCAATAAAGCCGTCTCCGACAATAATCATTCCCTCAACAAGCATAATGTCATGAAGAGCTTTCATTGCAGTCTCCTGTCCGCCATATCTTGACGTACCTGTTGTTACACCTGCTGCAATCTTATTATAAAAAGCCTTTTCACTACGCAGCTTTCTAGTCTTGTCAAAAAAGGCTTTCAGTTGAGCGGTTACACTGCCGAAATATACGGGACTACCTAATATAATACCATCTGCCAATCTCATTTTTTCATAAGCTTCTTCCAGCCTTGTTCCCTTATAGCAAATACCGCTGCACGGTGTGCTGCAGACTGTGCAAAAATTGTGTTTTGCACTTGCAAGAAGCTCCTGAACCTCAAAGATTTCAGTATCTGCCCCCAGACTCTTGGCCTTCTCAAGCACAGTATCAAGTAAAAATCTTGTATTTCCGTTTTTGTTTGGACTTCCGTTAATCCCTATAATTAACAATTTAATCACCCCGGTATAATATATTATCATAATAATAAAAAGTTCTCAATAAAGTCAGTCTTCTTTAAGCTTTTATAAAAAAAATTGAAAGAGTTTATCTCTTAAAAAATATTCCTGTATAAATTTTTAGTAAAACTTAGTCTTAAGTTAAATTTCAAAAATCTATTTGAAATGTCAACTGATGAAGTGTTAATCACACTTTTCGACAGCAACTTTAGTTTATAATACATGTTTATTTTTTGCATATACTCAAAATTAATTATATATTTTAAACAAGTTCCTATTGAATTATTACTGTCAAGTGTATTAAAATAGTATTTGTTATGTTAATCTTACTTAAACATTTTTGATGAAAGAAGGGAGTTTCTTTGGAAGTACAAAAACTTAGACGATTTTTCTCCTACGATATGAAAAACCTCAAAGGAGACGTTATTGGGGGTTTTACTACTGCTATCGTAGCGCTTCCGCTTGCTATTGCACTCGGAGTCGCCTCAGGTGTAGGAGCAAAAGCCGGCCTCTATTCTGCTATTATTACAGGTATCCTGTCTACTTTGTTCGGAGGTACACCAGCACAGGTAAACGGACCTACCGGTGCTATGACGGTGGTATTGATAGAGCTTTATGACAAATACGGTCCTGAAGCGCTTTTTGCCGCAATGCTCGTGGCAGGAATTATTCAGATTATAATTGGTCTTTTCAGATTGGGAAAGTACATACACCTTATTCCTCACCCTGTTATAATCGGGTTTACAAACGGCATTGGCATACTAATATTTTTAGAAATGTTCAAAAAGAATTTTAATAAAGGTCCTATCCTTGCAATTATAACGATACTTATAATGTTACTATTTCCATTCCTTACAAAAAAAGTACCTGCTTCGTTAATTGCTTTAATTGCAGGAACACTCGTTGGTACATATTTCTTCAATTTAAATACAGATGCTCTGGTAGGCGCAATTCCAAGTGGATTGCCTCAGTTATCATTCCCGTTATTTAAAGCAGATCAAATTTTTGACGTAGTAAAGTCAGGTTTCATACTTGCCTTATTGGGATGTATAGAGTCTCTCCTTGCGGCTCTCCTGGTAGATGAAATGACCAAGACCAAACACAATTCAAACAGAGAACTTGTTGGCCAGGGAATCGGAAATACAGTAGCATCACTTTTCGGTTCACTCATCGGAACAGGGGCAATAGTCCGCTCAGTGGTTAATGTAAATGCTGGCGGCAGAACCAGGTTATCAGGTATACTTCACGGTCTTATACTGCTGGTTATAACCTTGAAGCTCGGACCTCTTGCCTCACAAATTCCTCTTGCTGTTCTTGGTGGTATATTAATGGGAACATCAATTAAGATGGTTGAGTTCAATGCAACCAAAAGGCTTGCAAGCGCTTCAAAAAAAGCTGGTATTGTAGTTATAGTTACTACTCTGTTAACCGTTTTTACAGATCTTACAATAGCGGTAGCATTGGGAACCCTGTTATCCGCACTTTCATTCGTGGTTAAGATGGGTAATGTTTACCTGAAAAAGTATGAAGTTGACGCAGGTTCCAGCAATAAAAAAATTGCTTCATTTACCATTGAAGGTCCGCTGTTCTTTGGTGTTGCTCACGCCATCATAAGCAAGCTTGAGATGGAATCGGAAGATGCCGACATAATAGTGCTGAATTTGATGAATATGCCCATTATTGACTCATCTGGAGCCATGTTGTTAAAAAGTATAAAAGAACAGATAGAGCAGGATGGAAAAAAACTTATTTTTGCGGGAGTTAAGGAAAACATGACCTATATGTTAAAAAAATTGGATGTAGTAACCGACGATGAGTTAAGTGTTTCCAAAAAACGTATCGGTGATGTTATAAATCATGTAAGACTGACCATGGCATAGCATTTTATCAATATTGAAACTTTAAATTGAAAATCACCTTCATTTGGCTATAATAGGAGTAAACAACTCTATTAATCAAATAAGGTGATTTTTTAATTCAATGTAATATCACTATCGTGATTAATTTTTATGTATTTCTCACAGTGTTTATAAAGTCCCTTATTCTTATCTCATCTTTTAAGCCATCCACCTCAACACCACTGCTGACATCCACTGCAAAAGGTCTTACCATGCTCACTGCCTCTATTACATTTTCCGGATTTAGCCCACCCGCAAGAATAATTCTACCGTATTTTTTTGCAGCAACAGCATGATTCCAGTCAAAGGTCCTGCCTAAACCTCCATAGTATCCTTCTTTGTAGGTGTCAAGGAGTATTGCGTCTACAGGGTATTCAGTTATCCCTCTAAAGGACTCTTCATCCTTAACTCTAACTGCCTTCCATATCTCACAGGTTTCGGTACACACTGGGCTTAAAATTCCTTTCAGGCTCTTAACATATTCAGGATTTTCATCACCGCTTAGCTGTATAACGTTAAGACCGCAAAACACTGCAATCCGTGCAGCCTTTTCAACAGGCTCATTGACAAATACGCCGACAGCCTTTATACCAGGCACTAAAAAGCTTCTAAGTTCCTTTGCCTGTTCCTTTGAGACCTGCCGTTTGCTTTTTGCAAAGACAAATCCAACATACTCAGGCAAATAAGTGTTTACAAAATCTACATCCTCTTTTCTTCTTAATCCGCAAATTTTAACCTTTGTCATACCGGCACCGCTCTTAATTCATCTATTTTGTCACGGATTGATGATGCCCTCATAAAGGTTTCACCAATTAGTACCGCGTCTACTCCGAGTTCTCTCAGGTATTTAATGTCCTTTGAGTCAGCTATTCCACTTTCGCTGACTACAGCACGGTCATGGGGAATATAATTCATGAGTTTTTCAGTTGTTCCAAGATCAACCTTAAAGGTTTTCAAATCCCTGTTGTTTATCCCAATGATTCTTGCACCCGATTCTAAAGCCCTTTCAACTTCAGCTCTATCATGAACCTCTACAAGGCACTGCATTCCAAGAATACCTGCAACAATCTGAAATTTCTTAAGCTCCTCATCGGAAAGCAGTGAAACAATGAGCAATATGGCATCCGCCCCAAGGCATCTGGCCTGATATACCTGCCAAATATCAATGATGAAGTCTTTTCTCAGTATTGGCAGTGTAGAATTCTGCCTTACCCTTATAAGGTATTCGTCATCACCTAAAAAAAAGTTTTTTTCGGTAAGTACAGATATCGCCTGAACATTTGACTCCGTATAGTCTTTGGCTATTTTCACAGGATCAAAATCCTCTTTAATAATTCCCTTTGATGGAGATGCCTTTTTTACTTCTGCTATAATTGATATATCTTCCTTTTTCTTTAAAGCCTCAAAAAGATCCTGAGTCTTATGCATTCCCGGTCTTTTAATTCTTTGCTTCCAGCCCTCTAAAGATATTTTGGACATCTCATCCTTTAGCTGCTTCTTTTTTTCTTCGACAATCTTATCTAGTATCATATTTTCCTCCCGAACGAATTTACATTAATTTGTAAACGAATTTGTATATTCCCTGAGCTCATTCAATTTTTGCAGGGCTCTTCCCGAGTCAATTATTTCTTCAGCCATTTCAATACCGGCTTCGATGCTTGGAGCTTTTTTCCCAACATATAAAGCAGCAGCTGAGTTTAATAGTAAAATATCTTTTTTAGGTCCGTCAAGTCTGCCGTTGAATAGGGAAATGATAATCTCGGAATTATCTTTAGAGTCACCACCATTCAGTTCATCTTTTGACGAAAGTCTGAGATCATAATTTTCAGGATTAATCTCGTAGGTCAAAACTTCTCCTTCTTTTACCTCCGAAACCATCGTTGATGTCGTAGTAGTTATTTCATCCATACCATCCATCCCATGAATGACCATTGCACGCTCAACACCAAGGTTTAATAAAACCTTCGCCACCGATTCCGTAAGATTTTTATTGAATACCCCAAGAACCTGGCCTTTAGCATTTGCCGGATTTGTAAGCGGGCCTAATATATTGAATACCGTCCTTATTCCAAGCTCTTTTCTAGGGCCCGCCGCATGCTTCATAGACTTATGAAAGGTCGGAGCAAACATAAATCCTATCCCAACCTTCTCAATACAAGCCTGAACCTGCACAGGTGTAAGATTTATATTTATGCCCATACCTTCAAGAACATCCGCACT
>JAAZCB010000083.1 GCA_012513545.1 Clostridiaceae bacterium | reverse complement strand
CTTGTCTTGAAACCCAGTGTTGCCTCATAGCTCATGTGCTGCAGACCACAGCCTCCGCACCTCTTATAAATGCCGCAGGCCGGCTCGTTCCTGTGAGGAGATTGCTCAAGTACTTTTAAGAGCTTTCCTACAGCATAGCTTTTCGAAACTTTTATTATCTTTACTTCAACCTTTTCCCCTTCAATTGGACCTTCAACGAAGACAGTAAAATTATCGACCCTGCCGACGCCCTGGCCTTCATGGGTCATTCCGGTAATATCTAAAATATATTTTTCATTCTTCCTGACAGGTGTCAAAATTTACCCACCATCCATTCATTTATTTACATAGAAATAATGCATAATTAGAGATATATCTATTCTGGACTTTGCAAGTACTAAATGTCAACAAAAAAATAGTCCCCTCAGGGACAAAGAATTTGAATCAGAAAGCCTCATTGTTAATTATTGCATGTATTACTAATATTTATACCCGGTGTTGGCAATAAAATCTATTTTTTTTACGCAATCTCGTCAACTTTTCCAGCTTCAATAATAACTTTGTTTCGTAACATGGCAAAGCATTCAACAAGCATGAGTACTCCAGTTACCATTAGTAGCCATTCAATCTTGATGAAATCGGCTGTCGGTCCATACACAAGCATTGCCAGGGGCATTAAGGAGCTTGATATCATAGTAAGAACACCGAATACTCTTCCTTGAAAATCCGGTTCAACCTTAAGCTGCAGCAATACTGTAAAAGGTGTATTTAACATCGGAATAGCAATACCAACTACAGCCATAAAAAAGAGATAGACAGGAAATACCCGAACAATTCCAAGCGCAACTGTACAAGCTGCCATAACAATAATTGACGTGATAATTGTTACGGACTTGTTTTTAAACCCACCCCAGGAGGCCATAATTACCCCACCAAGAATCATTCCTATGGAAAAAGTAACTTCAATAGCTGTCAGACGCCAAACATCATCTCCAAAGCTGCGTGTTACCTGCAGAGGTGTTAAAAACGCCATAGGTGAAATCAGTATATGGTTTATTGCTGTATATATAAATAGCGTTTTTATAAATCTATGATTTCTGATGTATGCAAGCCCTTCACGCACATCTTCAAAATAACTGATTTTTATACTTTCAAGAGCTTTTGCATGAGCAGGCACATTTAAAAACAAAAGCAGGATAATAATCGCAATCGCCGCGGTGACAACATCTATAAAAAATATAGCCTCAATGGTAGCCTTGTACAGCAATGCAGCACTTAAAATCGGTGCCACAAGCATAACAAATGCTTGAATACTGCTGTTTGTTCCATTTATTCTTGTTAATTGGTCCTCCGGCACAAGCTGCGGGATATATGCCCCTATCGCCGGCGTTTGAATTCCTGAGCCAAGAGAACGTACGGCAGATGCTGCAAAAAGCAATCCTATGGAGCCATAATCCATTAAAAAAAGCAATGCAAGAACAAGTGTTGCGACAGCTATCATTGAATCCGCAAGAATAATAAGCAGCTTTCGGTTATACCGGTCAGCCCACACCCCCGCAAAGGGAGAAATGAGAAAAGTAGGCACAAAGCCGCATATTATAGATAAGGCCATCATCATCCCTGATTGAGTTTCTAATGTGATATACCATGTAATCGCATACTGAACCAACATTGACCCGAAGAGAGAAATTGTCTGCCCTGTCAAAAAAAATGTTATATTCTTTTTCCAAATTCCTTCTGTATCCATATATTGTATAAAAAACCTTTCCAACCCGGTCCATTCCCATAATCATACTTTAACAGGCAATATATACGGCTTATTACTACTAACATCACGGATTAAATGCGGTTTAATCCCATACGCCCTTTCTATATTTTCTGCTGTGAGTACTTTTCCCGGTTCACCCTGGGCAACAATAGTACCCTTATTTATCAATATCAGATGATCACAATAGGATGAAGCAAGGTTCAAATCGTGTAATACAGTTATAACCGTTTTGTTATCTTTTGTCAACCCTTTAATAATATCGAGAACCTCCATCTGGTGGTGAATGTCAAGGTGCGAAACTGGCTCATCGAGAAGTATTACTCCTGTCTGCTGAACAAGCGCCCTGGCAATAAACACCCTTTGCCTTTCCCCTCCGCTTACCTCATTAATTCTTCTGTCTTTCAGGTGCCAGACATTTGAAGCAATCATTGCTTTCTTTGCAATATCCCGATCAATGCTGCCTTCCGTCTGAAACCTCTTTAAATAAGGATATCTTCCCATAAGGACTACATCCATGATTGAAAAATCACAGCTTGTTTCTGTCCCCTGATACATACATGCTAATTTTGTGGAAAGCTCCCGGTTTTTCAATTTACTTATATCGGCCCCCTCTACAAAAACAGTTCCCGCCTTAGTTTTAAGAGCCCTTGCAATACTTTTTAGAAAAGTGGTTTTCCCCGAACCATTTGGACCTAAAATGCCGTAGAGCTTTCCCTGGTCAAGCTTTAAGGAAATATCAGAGAGTACCTTTGTCTGCCTGTAGGACATATTCAGATTCTTTACCGCCAATGGGTATACCTTTCCAAATTCCATACTAAATCATCATCCTCTTCTTTCTTCTCATTAAAAGAAATATAAAAAATGGTGCTCCAAACATCGAAGTTAAAGCCCCGACAGGAATTTCTGCCGGAGAAACAACACTTCTTGCCAGAGTGTCGCAAACAATCAGAAAAATTGCGCCGCCAACTGCCGAGAAGGGCAGTACCAATCTGTTGTCCGAACCTGTTACAAGCCTGATCGTATGAGGAATAATCAGCCCTACAAACCCAATAATTCCTCCCACAGATACACATGCAGCTACTATAAGCGAGCAAATGAGAAGCAGTATTTTTTTTACGCTTTCAACCTCAACTCCAAGACTCCTCGCTTCATCCTCTCCTGATGCGATAATGTTCAGATCCCTTGCATATATCAGAATAAGAATTACACCACAAGTAACAATCGGGACAAGTAATACAAGCTGATTCCAGCTTGCAGTTGAAACACTACCAAGTGTCCAGAACACAATTTTATCAACCCTGTCTCTGTTTAGTACCATGATTACTGCTATAACCGATAAGGCAAAATTGCCAACCGCAACACCGGAAAGAAGCAGATTTGTATTTGAGATTTTCGTTCCTGTTTTAGCAATACCAAATACAATAAAAATGGTAAGGATAGAAAATACAAATGCAGCTACTGCTGCTATTCCAAAGCCGCCAACACTACTTTCAAAGCCTGCCGCTATAGCGATAGCAGCGCCAAGAGCTGCTCCTGAGGAGACTCCAAGCACATATGGATCTGCAAGCGGATTAACAAACATTCCCTGATATGCAGCCCCGCTTACAGATAGCCCCATACCGATAACTGCTGCAGCTATGAGCCTTGGGAGTCTTACCTTCAACACAATCATACTGTGGACTTCACTTATTCCTTCGCCAGAAACAACACTGCCTAAAAAAGGTATCTTCCGGCATATTATACGCATCGTATCCACAAAAGATATGTTTGCAGTTCCTATAGTAGTCAGAAATACTATCAGAACCAGCAATAACAAAAACCCTATTAATAAAGTCAAGCGGAGCCCATACTTTCTATCCATTAATATCACCTTGATATCTTCTCTAAACATATTTCTTAAAATGCTTCAGGATGAATAATTCTTGCCATCTCGTAGAGACCATCAGCAAGCCTTGGTCCCTGTCTGTCCAACATATTATTGTCAATTTCGAAAAGCTTCCCGCCCTTAACCGCCTTTAAGGAGTCATATCCGTTGGTGCCTTCAATACCAGCTTTTGACTCAAAGTATTTTGAGCATATCATTATGTCCGGGTCCTTTTCAAGTAGTCTCTCAAGGCTGTAATTCCAGCCTTCAACATCATCAGCAGCGTTTTTCCCACCTGCAGTCTCTATAAGACTTGCAATAAATGTTCCCCTGCCGGCTGTATAATCCCCATACTTACCGTAACTTACAACATAATACACATCAGGCTTTTCGAGTTCCCTGACCTTATCCTTAACCATTTCAACCTTGTCCTTCATGTTTTTAACAAGGTCTTCCGCTTCATTTTGTGCATTAAGAAAAATTCCGGTCTTCTGTATTACGTCATACACACCGTCAAAGCTTTCTTCCCCATAAAGCACCGCAACCTTGATATTAACCTCTTCCAGCTTGGAAAGAGTCTCCTTCTGGAAGTGAGTTGATGCAAAAACCAGGTCAGGCTTGAGCTCAAGAACTCTTTCTATATTCGGCTGCCGTATATCACCTACGCTCTCTATTTGAGCCACTTCAGGAGGATAATCGCAGTAGTCCGTCCTCCCCACCAGCCTGTCCTCTTTATTCAGAGCATAAATTGCTTCAGTTATATTAGGAGCAATTGACACTACTCTTTGAGGTTCATGGTCTAAAACTATTTTTCTCCCAAAAGAATCCTCAACAGTTATGGGATACGATACCTGTACTTCTTTCTTTAATGCGCCGTCCTGTGACATGTTCTCCTTGCTGCCGCTGCAGCCTGTAATCTGAACAGCCAGCAGTACCGTTATAAAAAACAAAACTATATTTCTTGCTTTCATGTTATTCTCCCCATAAAAAAATTAACCTAAAAAATAAACCCTCGACCAGAGCAAACATCAAGAAGTTCATAATGGCTAATTCCGCGGTAATAACACATTACAACACCCTCCATCGCTCGTAGAGTCTGCGGTGCAATTTACAGGCAGGTCTTCTGGCTTGGATTCATCGACATCTTATGCCTTCCCGGTTAATCAGTGGCATCTTATAAAATGTCTAGCCCTCACAGCGGCGGGACCGCGCAGGAATTTAACCTGCTTCCCTATTATACTGTCCAGGTAAGGTTTCCTTTCCACTTCGGGATATGTAGCATTTCAAAGGTTTCACCCTTTATTGTAATCACTATCAGCATATTTAAACTGATTATGATTCGCCACTCAACTTGAAACTTACCAGGCAGCAACCTGTAAATCAGATTATTAAGTTGTTTAAAATCTATCATATTGGATGTCCAGTGTCAACACCTTCACCACAAACGGGTGTACATTTTAATCGTGCACCAGATTATTCCAAGAACTAAAGCTCCAAGGCTAAGAGAATGTAAACTCGCTACGGGTCGAATCAAACTCGCTTCGCTCAAACAGTGATTCGACTTATCCT
>JAAZCB010000913.1 GCA_012513545.1 Clostridiaceae bacterium | reverse complement strand
TTCTTACAGAAGGTGACGTAAAATGGGCAGAATTACAAAGGATGCTGAGGAGAGAAAAAACGAAATTCTTGACGCAGCAAGAGAGTTGTTTTTGGAAAATGGCATTGAAAAGACATCTGTAAGTGAAATCGTAAAAAAAGTTGGAGTTGCCAAAGGACTTTTTTATTACTATTTCAGATCTAAAGAAGATTTAGTCAATGCTTTGTTTGAAAGGTTTATAGACATATTTCGTGAACAGATCAAACATACGGTAGATGACGAAAAACTTGAGCCGGTAGAAAAACTCCGGATAATACTAAAAGGCATTTTTGTATTCCATAAGGTTAATGGCAAGATGGTAAGTTACTTTTATGACGAAAAGAATGCTGTGTATTCATTTAAACTGCTAATGAAAGTTATTGGCGAATTTCCCGATTTATTCAATAAATTAATTATGGAAGGAATAGACAAAGGGTGCTTTAATACCGTATATCCTATAGAGACAGTTGAAGTGCTTCTAATGGGTATAGGATATATCAGTGACAGCATGGCTATGGCAGAAGATGAAGATATATTCCATAACAAACTTAAGGCATCTGAATATATTATCAAGAGAATTTTGGGAATTAGTGATGATGGTTTTAGTCTTTTGTAGCGCTTTTTAACACAATACGCTTCTGGTGTTTATAAACTGTTTGCCACAAGTTAAAGCTCCATAATTATTTGTGCAGGCGATGCTTGAAAGAGGTGCGGAAAATGGCAGATAATATATTTAATCTTATTGACGTGACAAAAGAATATAAAATGGGAGAGGTTACTGTTAAGGCTTTAATGCCTGCGACCTTCAGCATTCCAAAAGGTGAACTGGTTGTGGTACTTGGGCCGAGTGGTTCAGGAAAAAGCACGCTTCTTAATATCATGGGCGGTATGGATATTCCATCGTCAGGCAGAGTGATATTTGACAATACCGACATTTCTGCATATAACGAGCGCCAGCTTACGAGCTTTCGAAGAAGTAAGGTGGGCTTTATATTTCAATTCTACAACCTTATGCCAAACCTGACTGCCAGAGAGAATGTCGAACTGGCTTCAGAAATATCGGAGAATCCAATGAAAATTGAATTTGTAATGGATAGGGTGGGTCTTAAGGACCGGATGTCTCACTTTCCTTCACAGATGAGCGGCGGAGAACAGCAGAGGGTTGCCATTGCAAGGGCTATAGCAAAAAATCCTGAGGTCCTTATGTGTGACGAACCTACAGGAGCGCTTGACTACACTACTGGAATTAAGGTTTTGAAACTGCTTGAAGAAATAAACAGGGAGACTGGGAAAACGGTTATAATAATTACCCACAACCAGCCGATTGCTCAAATGGCAGACAGGGTAATCAAAATGAGAAGCGGAGAAATAATCGAAAATCTATGTAATAAGAACCCTATGGACCCTGAAAAGATTGATTGGTAACAAAAAGGGGGATAGCAGCAATGAGAAAGCTTAATATAATGCTTTTTCGGGAAATACTAAAATCAAAGGGACAATTCCTGGCGGCTGCCGCTGTTGTTTTTGTCGGAATAGTCATGTATTCAGCGTGCTTTATGTCTTATCGCAATCTAAAAAACTCCCTGGATTATTATTATAGTCAGTATGATTTTCTTGACTATTATGCAGATGTGGAAGGTCTAACTCCTGAGGCAGTAAGGAAAATTAAAGATATTAGCGGTGTCAGGAGGGCTATGGGCAGAATAAGTGTTGATGTTGGCAGTGATATGGGAAATGAAGGAAGAACTACCTTGCGGCTTATCTCACTTCCGGAAGGGAAACAGCCGGATATAAACAAATTATTTAATGTTTCAGGTGATTATCTTAACAAAAGATTATCAAACTCCTGCCTGGTCAATCAGAAATTTGCCGAATACTACAAACTTGGCAAGGGAAGTACTGTTAAGGCTATTATTGATAAAAAAATATATGAGTTCAAGGTAAGCGGAGTGGTTGGCAGTCCTGAAATAATATATGCCATTAAGTCTGCCAATTCGTTTAACATTTCGTCTTCCGACTTTGGGATCCTTTATGTAAAGGAGTCTACACTAAGAAATATATTGGATTTTGGGAATTCCTACAACCAGCTTCATGTTATTTTTGATGCAGGTGCTGACTCTAAGACTATAACTAACAGGATCGAGAGCATTTTAAAACCCTATGGCTTTAAAAGTGGTATTGAGCGTGAGGATCAACTCAGCCACACTATGATCAGCAGCGAAATAAAGCAATTGGAAAGCTTGGCCTATATGTTTCCGACGCTTTTTCTGACGGTGGCAGCATTAATTATATATATTATGCTTCGGAGGGTTATAAATAACCATAGAGCGCAGATAGGCGTATTAAAGGCTTTTGGTTATACAAGGGAAAGGATTCTGATGCATTACTTGGGTTATTCACTTCTCATATCCTTTATGGGAAGTTTACCCGGAGCATTTTTAGGTATTTTCTTTGGTATGGCACTAACAGGCAAGTATACTGAAGTCTACAGCATACCGGTTATGAATATCAGGGTTTATTGGGATGTACTTTTTATTGGAGTAGGCTTAAGTATAGTATTTTGCCTGATTGCGGGGTATAACTCAGCAAAGAGAGTACTTTCAATTGAGCCGGCACAGGCAATGCGCCCTGAAGCACCCGATAAGGGCAAAAGAATTTTTATTGAGAAGATAGGTGTTATTTGGAGCAAGCTTTCCTTCGGATGGAAAATGAGTATAAGGAATATTCTAAGAAGCCGTCAGAGAGCTCTTTTTACACTTATGGGCATGTCATTTACAGTTATGTTTTTTATCGTAACCTTTTTCTTTATGGACAGTATTGATTATTTTTTGAAGGAGCATTATCAAAGATTTCAGACGCAGGATTATAAAGTAGGGTTTGTTGGGCCAGTGTCATACTATGATGCTGTAGAGCTCGGAAGTATTGATGGGGTAAGAAGGGTTGAACCTGTAATGGAGATGCCTGTACAGGTTATAAACGGCTGGAAAAAGAAAGACGTTGTACTGGTGGGGGTTGAGGAGGATAATCCATTTTACAATTTTAAAGATGAAGGAGAGATCCCTCTTTCGATACCTAAAGACGGTATGATGGTATCAAGTCTTCTTGCCAGAAAACTTTCAATCAAACCCGGTGATATTCTCACTATTAAGAGCTACATGGGTAATTCCGGAGATAAGCGGGTCAGGGTTCATGGAATCGTAATGCAGCTTATAGGTTTCAACTGCTATATGGATTTTAAGGAAATGGGAGACCTTTTAGGAGAAGGACGTTTTGCTTCCGGCGCAATGATGAGTGTAAAAGCGGGAGAGAATGAGAGGGTTAAGAAAGAGCTTTACAAGATTCCAGGCATCGAGATGGTAGAAGACAGGTTGGGAGCCTATAATGAGTTTCAGCAATATATGGTGCTCATGTATGCATTTATAGGGTTTATGATATTGTTTGGAGGCATAATGGGTTTTGCAATAGTTTTTAATACAACAGTAATAAATATCATGGAAAGAAGAAGGGAATTGGCATCACTCAAAGTGCTCGGATATTCTTCAAGGGAAATTGAAAATACAATTATGAGGGAA
>JAAZCB010000912.1 GCA_012513545.1 Clostridiaceae bacterium | reverse complement strand
GCGGGAAAAGATCCCCAAACTGTCGCAAATTCCATATTAAGCTATGCACTTAGAGGCCAAGATAAAATAATCGACGACATGACAGTCCTGGTTACAAAAATCGGATAGATAGACTATTTCATTTATGTCATCCTGAGAGCAAGTGATGGCTCTCATCATTATTGAAAACATAAGATTCTTCAGGTTTCACCTTCGGAATGGCAATGTGTTGTATAATTTACCTTCAATATTGAAGGGAATTTCTGTCAAGAGTTCAAACAGTCCTTCCCTAATCTCTAATTTCTTTCTTGACCGGTAGGTGCGGCAGATAGCCTACTGGTATTTATTAATTAAAGCTATTTATTTAGGAAATAATTCAAGGTGCCTCTGTACAAAGCTCTTTCAAAGTAATTATTGCTGTTTATATCAATATCTGATAATTCTTTTGACATTATTACATTTATATAATCTTTAATCAGCATCTCATAAAATTTAATTGATTCCTTTGGTGTAGTTCCGGGCCAAGCATCACAGCTTACGGTTGTTCTTCTGTTAGTGCTATTAACTCCATTAGGTAAACTATTATACTTTTCATCGTCAGGATAAATAACGCACTTTTCAAGATTTCCAAGAACGGTACCTTCGATTGGTTTCACCTGTTCACCATCATATCTGTCAGCGGTAATATCTAAAATTATTGAATGCTTTGGAAGATTTCCTAACAATTCATTTTTTAATACATATTTGTTGTTTTCTAATCTTTTTGTAGCATCTACAAGAATATCTGTTTGTTTCAATAATTCAGCCATTATAACCTCATTATTTGTGATGGTTCTTGGCAAGAGCTGCATTATTACACCTGGAATATTCTTGTTTAGAAATGCCTCATCACCTAATATTTCAAAAGATTTTGCACAGTTTTGAGCTACCATTCCCACTCCTAATATTGTTACATAAATTGGAGGTCTCTTGTTTGAATAAAAATCATGGTAAGATTTTTTCAATTCTTCAAAAGCTATTTTTGAACCGTTAAAGGCTGTCCTGAAATAATCAACAAAAAGACGTTTGCCATAATCGTCTACTATTCCATCCATTGATAATGTGAAGATATTTTTTCTTTTAAACAATTCCACATTTGCCGGTCTTGTGGAGTAATGGCACATAGTAAATAAACTACAGCCATCTCTCAATTTTTCTAACTCCGAAAGTTCAGGCATTTTAAGAATAATGATTAAGTCATTTTGATATACTAGATCTGCAGAAACGAATTGAATATTATTATTTTCTTTTAAATAATCTTCTTCTGTTAAGCCAAGACCTGAACCATAGGTTTTTTCGACAAATATTTCCAAGTCCTTGAATTGCTTGAGATAACCGAATAAGGATGGTAAAAAATCTCGCACATCACCGGCGTAATTTTTGATTCTTGGGAATCCTATTGACTTAATAATCATAATATCACTCCTTTATTTATTTGTTTTAAATGTTGCAAGATACATGCCAATTGTTTATATTCAAATTAATAGAAAGAGTAATATTGATAATTAGACCTATGTATTATGATTATTATAAAATATTTTTAATATAAATAAACTTCAGTAAATATAAGAACTTGAATATTTTCAATTATTAATATATAATAACCTAAATATTTGGATAAACAAGCACCTTAAAGAAACGAGGAATATATGTCTAAGCAAGTAAGGAAAACAATTTCACTAATATTTATATTAATAGTTTTATCTTCTTATTTTGTTCCGGAATCCCAAGCAGCAAGAACAAGTATAAAGGTTGCAGTAAATCCTAATTTTCCGCCTTTTCAATATTTAAATGAAAACGGGGAAATGGTTGGTCTTCATATAGACATAATGAATGAAATTGCTGATAACGAAAACCTGATAATAGAATATTTAGCTTTCAATGAAACAAATAAATCTATAGAAGCACTTGAAAACGGAATAGTTGATGCCGTTTTAGGAATCGTCTCAAAAAATAACACAAATTCTATGTTGTCAAGAACTAATGATATATCTTCTGCCGACCTATGCATGGTGGTCAGGAATAGAGATGTTAACAGGGTCCTTAATCCTGACCAGGATTTAAGAGTATTTTCCGTTGCTTTTGAGTTAGGTACAATTAGTTTTTCTCAACTTCCACAGATGAATACGGGAAACAACTTAGTAATGGGAAATCAAAAACAACTTTATGATGCTCTCAAAAGTAAGAGCGTTGATGCTATAATAGGTGTTAAAGAAAGTATTATATACATGCTTGAAAAAGATGGGACAAGCGACTCCTATACAATAGTCCATAACTATATTTCATCTGTATCTTATTCAATATTGACCCGAAGAAATGACAGGGTGCTTCAAAATTCAATTAATCGGGGCATAGGAAAAATACTTGCCAGCGGAAAATACGAAGTTCTGGTCGATAAGTGGATTACGGATATCGAGCTTGAAGTTGCACTGAGAACAAGAATGCGGAAGATTCTTTCATATATTGCTTTATTTGTAATGACAGCAGTTTTTGTAATCAGCATAATAGGGTATATGAACTATAAATTAAAGAAAATTGTGGATGAAAAAACCGAAGAAATAAGAAAAAGGGCTCAACAGCTTGAATATGAAAGTATTTTCAGGCAAAGACTGGTTGAGTTATTGCCGGTGGGCATAATAATGTTAAAGGATGACGGCAGGGTTCTTACCATGAATTCCATAATTCGTTCTTTGGTAAGCATTGATGAAAACAATGCGGGGGAAAAAACATGGAATATCAGTGAATTAAATATTTTGAACATGCTCTACGAGAGTATGAAATGCAATGACCCAGGGGTAAAGGAACGGCCGGTTAACGTAAAAATCAACATAAATTCAGAGAACCGTATTTTTCGTTGTCAATGTCTGAATTTCAATATAGAAAATGACAAGATTATGGTGGTTGAAGACATAACCAGGGAAGAAGAAGAAAAGCAGGAAGTATTTGAAGCAAAGAAAAGCAAGGAATTGAGCCGGATAATAGCAGGTATGGCCCATGAGATAAAAAATCCTCTCATGTCCATAAACACTTTTGCGTCTCTGATTGAAAAGCAAGGAAATGATGATGATTTTAAAGAATTATTTGCTGAACACGTGCCTAAAGAGATTGGGAGGATAAATCGTTTAATCAATATGCTGATAAATTATACACGACCTTTACGAAGAAATAAAGAGCGAGTATTAATAAGCGAATTGATAAATGATTCCAAATATATAGCTAAAATATCCACAACAAATTCCAATAAAATAATTTTAAAAACCGAAGTAAGTTATGATGCATATATTTATGTGAACAGGGACCAAATCAAGCAGGCACTTATAAATCTAATATTGAACAGCATTCAATCAGTAGAGGAAAAATTGTCGCAATATGAGGATAAGTTTCCTGAAGGGTTGCTTATAAGTTTATCAAGCTATCCTTTGAACAAGCTGGTATGCATCGAGGTTTATGATGAAGGCTGCGGAATGACGGAGGCAGAGATAGAAAAATGCATAGAGCCCTTCTTTTCTACAAAAGCCAAAGGCTTGGGTATGGGATTGGCACTTACAAAACAATTCGTAAATCAAAACTCGGGCAAAATGGAATTTGAAAGCCGCAAAAATGAGTTTACAAGCATTCGTTTATTATTTGAGGAGGATATAGAATGAAACCATATGTAATGATTATTGATGATGAACCTGGTATTTGTACATCTTTAAACTTGGCACTTAAGAATGACTACAATGTCGTTTCCTTTAACTCAGCCCAGCAGGCACTCAAGTTAATCGGAAATCAAAACTTTCATGTGGTTTTGTTGGATTTGAAAATAGGAAAAGAAAGCGGGCTGGATGTATTAAAACAAATTAAAGAAATTGACCCCAATGTTGTAGTCATTATGATGACGGCTTACGGAAGCATCGGCAATTCCGTTGAAGCCATGAAGAACGGGGCCTTCAATTACCTTACCAAGCCCCTGGATGTGGATGAGCTCATGGTTCACATAAAACAAGCCGTAGAATATTATCGGTTAAACGAGCAAGTAAGATTTTTGTCCGACGAACTGCAGTCCAAGAGATACAACCATGAAATTATCGGCGAAAGTAAATCAATGAAACAGGTTTATATGCTCATAGATAAATTGAAGAATATTGATACAAATGTTTTGATAACGGGGGAAAGCGGTTCAGGCAAGGAACTTGTGGCTAAGGCAATACATGAATCCGGAAAACGCAGAAACGAACGTTACATTGTCGTGAACTGTGCCGCCATACCTGAAAATCTCCTTGAAGCGGAATTATTCGGCTGCAGGAAGGGGTCCTTTACGGGTGCTGTGGACCGTAAGGGCAAATTTGAACTTGCTGACAAAGGAACAATCTTTCTTGATGAAATAGGTGACATGCCTTTAGGTTTACAAAGTAAACTGCTTCGTGTCCTGCAAAATAAGGAGTTTACACCCCTGGGAAGTTCGGTGGTCCTCCATACAGATGTTCGCATCATCACAGCAACCAACAGGGACCTTAAAAGCTTGATTGAAAAGGGTGAATTCAGACAGGATTTGTATTTCAGAATCAATGTAATGGAAATTAAAATGCCTCCCCTTAGGGAGCGAAAAAGCGATATCCCGGCTTTATGCGACCATTTTATCAGGACAATATCAAAAAATTTAAACAAATCAATAAAGGGAATTACCAAAGAAGCCCTGGACATGTTGATGAATTATGATTTTCCCGGCAATGTTCGTCAGTTGGAAAATATTCTGGAATATGCGGCTATCATAAATTCTTCGGGCATAATTGATGTAAGGGATTTGCCGGATGAGATAAGTTTCAGAAGCTCCAATAAAGATACTTCCGAAAAGTCAATCGACGAGTTTTTGTCGGAAAATAGCCTTAAGGACATAGAAAAACGTGCAATAACGGCTACTCTTAAGAAAAATAAGGGCCGGCGCGATTTAACCTTCAAGGACTTAGGTATAAGCAAGAGGGGGCTCTTGAATAAAATAAAGGAATACGGCCTGAGTTAACTTGAATTTTAATAAAATACAAGAGGCAAAATTTACACCTGGGGCGCAATTTTTGCGCTCCATTTATTGTATATGTATTTGACTTTATGATTGTAAAATTTAGTTTTGCTTATATTTTTGGAAGATTAGCAGGGGAGTATAACGGAAGTAATTTGTTTGGCATAATAATTGCTTAATATTATAGAAACAGGGTGGGAAACCCATAAATTAATTAGGGAGGAAAATATGAAAAACGTTTACAAAAGATTGTTGTCAATTATTTTATTGCTTGTATTGGTATTGACCGGATGCGGTCAACCCGCTACGACTCCTGCTCCACAGGAACCAAAACCCGAAGAAACTCCTGCCGAGCAGCCAAGCGGTCCCAAATATAAAGAAGAAATCGTCATTGCTATTGCAGACGAGTTTACAACCATCGACCCCATGGAAACCACTTCGGAGTCAAATCAATTAGTACAAGCTTGCGTACATACGCTGCTTACCAATACTAATTTAGTGACTATGCAGAACGAAGGCTTTTTGGTTGAATCATGGGAAATGATAACTCCGGACCATTGGAGGTTTAAACTCAAGGAAGGTATTAAGTTCCATGATGGTACAATATTAAATGTAGATGACGTATTGTTTACCTTTGAAAGAGGCAAGGATAAATCTACAACATCAGCTTATATAGCAAAGTTTAAAGAAGTTAAAAAGATAGACGACCTGTCCTTTGAGGTTTTCCTCCACAATGGAGATGTTGACTTCAACTATGTGTTTGCAGCAGACTCGCTTGCTATTTTGTCAAAGGAAGCTTTTGAAACAATGCCTGAGGAAGAAGCGGTAAAAATCGGTACAGGCGCCTGGAAGTTTGAAGAATTTCAGTCTGCAGACTACGTTTCTTTAGTTAGATTTGAAGATTGTACCTTGTATGAAGTTCCCAATACCAAACGTCTCGTATTCCGTATGATTCCTGAAGCATCATCAAGGATGATTGCCTTAGAAAACGGTGAAGTTGATGCAATTATGTCTCCAAGTGCCACAGATTACAGCAGGTTATCAGAAAGCAGTGACCTAAAGCTTATCACGGTAACTGGACGAGGGCAACATTTTATCGGTTTCAACTTAGCTAATAAAAATTCAATAGTTTCAAACCCGGAATTCAGAAAAGCAGTTGCATATGCAGTTAATAAAGAAGAAATGGTCATTGCTGCATGGGATGGATATGCTCAAGTATCAACAAGCATTATGTGCCGTGATATGGAATATTATGCTGATATTGACGGTATCCCCTATGATCCTGATAAAGCAAAAACTATGTTTGAAGAATTGGGTGCTGTAGGAATGACTGTTAAAATGATTACTTCCGATGCTGCCCATCGTGTGAAGATGGCTGAAAACTTCCAAGCCCAAATGGCTAAATACAATATTACGGTTGATGTTGAATTTGTGCAGCAGGCAGCCTTGATTGAACGTCTACAAACACCTAATAATTCTGAAGAGATGTTTGTTCTTTCATGGACTCCGGGAAAAAATGCAGACTATATGTTCAGAAATCCGATTCATTCCAAGGGTGGAAGGAGCTTCTATTCCAATATTAATGATCCGGAAATAGATGCTTTGATTGATGCAGCTGCATCAGAAATAGATAGAGAAAAGAGAGCTAAAATGTATGAAGATTTACAGATTATCTTAACTACTGAGGTAATTAACTGGATTCCTGTAGCTCAAGCAACTTTGACAATGGGTGCCCATAAAGACGTTGAAGGTATTCTTCTCCATCCGGCTTTAGTACACCAATTCAGAACTATTGAAAGAATTATAGAGTAAGAATCTGATAGTTTTAAATCTAAAATAATAATATATTCTCCTGATTTTAAATAGGGATCAGGAGAATATATTTAATTCAATGAAAAGGAGGACATCATTATGATTCATTATATAGTAAGAAGAGCCTTGATGATGATACCTGTTATATTGGCGGTTTCTTTTGTTGTATATTTTCTGATGGATCTGGCTCCGGGAGACATAGTCACCATGCTGGCGCCACAGGACGCAACAGAAGTTGAAATTGAAATGATGCGGGAAGAGATGGGTTTAAACGGTCCCCTGATTGAGCGATATTTTCGTTATATTCAGAACTTGTTGAAAGGTGATTTGGGGATATCTTTATCTATGAAGCGGCCGGTTATGGAGGTGTTTTTAGAGCGCTTTCCCGCCACTTTGAAGTTGGCTTTCTGGAGTATAATTGTTGCAATGATAATTTCTGTTCCATTAGGTATTGCTGCAGCTACCCATCACAGGACATGGGTGGACGGTATCAGCATGATAGCTTCAATGATAGGAGTATCAATGCCTGCCTTTTGGCTGGGTATTTTATTGATACTTTTGTTTTCTCTTAAGTTAGGATGGCTTCCTTCCGGCGGAAGTTCAGGGTTTTCATCCATTATCCTTCCGGCCCTCACTTTGGGTACGGCTCAGGCAGGAAACCTTACCAGGATTACCCGTTCGTCAATGCTGGAAGTTATTCGTCAGGATTATTTGCGAACGGCTCGGGCAAAGGGTGTCAGCGAGCGTCATGTTATAAATAAACACGCACTAAAGAATGCCTTAATTCCCATAATTACAATTCTTGGTTCCACCTTTGGCAATGCACTTGGCGGCGCTGTCGTTATAGAAACCGTGTTTTCATGGCCCGGGGTGGCACGTTTAACCGTAACTGCAATAAATACACGTGATATGACCTTAGCGACTGGTTGTATAATCATGTTTACAATCTTTCTAAATTTAACCCTGCTGCTTGTTGATATAGGATATGCTTATGTTGACCCGCGTATCAAGGCGCAATATTCGAAGTGAGGTGATTCTTAGTGATAAGCGAAAAATGGAAATACTCGCCCGAAGAGTTAAAAGAATATAAAAAAAGAAGCATGGTCAAAGAAGTGTGGAGAAACTACAAAAAAAGTCCAAGCGCTATGATGGGCTTAGTAATCTTAGTAGTAATCGTAATAATGGCTATTATTGCACAGGTAGTATATGACTATGAAGATGATATAGTTCAGCAGGACATCATGAATCGTCTTCAAAAGCCTTCTGCTGAATATATATTCGGTACAGACCAGTACGGGCGTAATATATTTGCACGAATTCTTTACGGTGCCAAGTATTCCTTGGCTGTTGGTATTGTATCGGTTGCGATTTCATGTTTTATTGGAAGTACACTTGGATTGATTGCAGGTTATTACGGGGGCAGATTGGAAAATATCATCTTGCGTACCTGCGAGATATTTGTAGGTATACCCTCGGTTTTGCTTGGTATTGCAATAATGGCTGCATTCGGTCAAAGCATTGTCGTATTAATGCTTGCCATAGGTCTTGTGTACGTTCCTATGTTTGCACGTACCGCAAGGGCGGCGGTTTTGCCTGTGAGAGACCAGGAATACATTGAAGCCGCAAAGGTGTCGGGCGTAAGCGATTTTAGAATTATTTTTACACATGTCTTGCCCAATTCAATGTCACCAATAATTGTTCAGGTTACCATGGGTGTGGCAAACGGAATTCTTACGGCGTCCCAGCTAAGCTTTTTAGGCCTTGGCATACCGGTTCCCGCGCCTGAATGGGGGGCAATGCTGTCAAGCGGCCGAGAATTCATTCGTGATTACAGTTACTTAACATTTTTCCCCGGCCTTGCAATCATGATTACGGTTCTTGCCTTTAATCTCATGGGTGACGGTCTCCGCGACGCTTTGGATCCAAAATTGAAACAATAGGCGGTGCAAATATGGATAAAAATAATTTAGTTTTAGACGTTAAAAACTTATTTGTCAGATACGAAACGGAAGATGGCATAGTAAGGGCCGTCAACGGATTAAACCTGCAAATCGAAAGAGGAAAAGCCATAGGCTTGGTAGGTGAAACTGGAGCAGGCAAAACTACTACGGCTTTATCCTTGTTGAGACTCATACCTAAACCTCCTGGAGTTGAAGAATGCGATAAAATGGTACTTGACGGACTTGACATGCTGAGCTTGTCCGTTAAGGAACTTGAAAAGGTAAGAGGAAAAGATATATCAATGATATTCCAGGACCCCATGACTGCTCTTAATCCTGTTTTCACGGTGGGGGATCAAATAGCGGAAAGCATATTTCTTCATGAAGAAGTAACCTATGCGGAGGCTAGGAAAAGGGCGATAGAAATGCTAGAGGTTGTAGGAATTCCGGGTGAACGTGCCAATGAATATCCCCACCAGTTTTCCGGCGGTATGAAACAGCGTGTTGTAATCGCTATTGCTCTTGCATGTCATCCAAAGCTCTTGATAGCCGATGAACCTACTACCGCTCTCGATGTGACCATACAAGCCCAGGTGCTTGAATTAATGAAAGACTTGCGAAAACAATATAATACTTCTTTGATCATGATTACACATGACTTAGGTATTGTTGCAGAAATTTGCGATGAAGTTGCGGTTATGTATTCAGGCAATATTGTTGAAAAAGGAACATTAGAAGATGTATTCAACAAAACCAAGCACCCTTATACCGAAGGATTGTTCAATTCGTTGCCTAATATTAATGATAGAAAAGCAATGCTTACCCCTATAAAAGGTTTAATGCCTGATCCTACAAATATACCCGTTGGATGTCCTTTTCATCCCCGATGTCCCTATATGGATGAGGATTGTAAAAAGCCTCAATGGGAAAGAGCAATTTCTGATACTCATTATGTACGTTGCAGTGCTTATGACAGACCGGGATTTCACATCAAGAGGAGGGAGAGGTAACTATGTCTGATACTATTCTTGAGGTAAAAAATTTAACAAAACACTTTAAAACTAAACGTGGTATGCTGCATGCTGTTGATGGAATTAATTTTTCGGTTAAAAGGGGGCAAACATTAGGCTTAGTAGGAGAATCAGGATGCGGGAAAACCACAGTCGGGCGGACTTTATTGCGTTTGATTGAGCCGACTTCAGGAGAAATTATTTTTGAAGGTAAGAATATCACAAAGATTAGCCTTAATAAACTGAGACATGTCCGTAAAGATATGCAGCTGATCTTTCAGGACCCTTATTCGTCCTTAGATCCTCGAAAAACAGTCAGTCAAATAATCAGCGAACCAATTATTGCAAACAAAATTTTTAAATCAAGCGAAGAAATTCATGCAAGAGTAGCAGAGCTAATGGCAACTGTTGGTCTTGCTGCCCGTTTATTCAACACTTACCCCCATGAGTTGGACGGCGGTCGTCGTCAACGTATAGGTATTGCCCGTGCATTAGCAATGGAACCGAAATTTATTGTTTGCGATGAACCTGTTTCTGCATTGGATGTATCCATTCAGGCACAAATATTGAATTTATTAAAGGAGTTACAAGCTGAATTCAATTTGTCTTATATTTTTATTACTCATGACCTTTCGGTTGTTAACCATTTTTCTGATGAAATAGCTGTTATGTATTTGGGTAAAATCGTAGAAAAGGCACCCGCGGAACAATTATTTAAAAATCCGCTTCATCCATATACTCAGGCATTGCTGTCAGCAATTCCAATACCTGAATTAGGAGTAAAGAAAAAAAGAATATTGCTAAAAGGTGAAATTACTTCTCCTATTAATCCTCCTGAGGAATGCAGATTTAAAAAACGATGTGTATATGCTTACGACAAATGTGATAAACATCCTGATCTTGTAGAGATTTCTCCCGATCATTATATTTCTTGTCATTTGGTAGAAAAAAATTAAAGGGTATGGAATCATATAAACTAAAAAAGAAATTCTTAATATATAGGAGGAACTTGTATGATATTCGGTGTACTTAAAGACATTAAAGAAGGAGAATACAGAGTTATATGCACACCTACAGAGGTGGCTACCATAGTTGCTGCAGGACATCAGGTTTTAGCTCAGAAAGATTGCGGCAAAGCAGCAGGATTTCCTAATGAAACATATGAAAAAGCGGGAGCGGAAATAGTAGAAAGTGCCGAAGAAATGTATAGCCGTTGTGATATGGTTGCAAAGGTAAAGGAATTTGAAGAAAGTGAATACGGCTTAATTCGTGAAAACCAAATTATTTTAGGCTGTATACATCCTGCCGGCCATCCTGAAGAGGTGGATGCTATTTTAAAGAGCAAATGCATTGCCTTTACTGCAGAAGATTGCCATCGTTACGGCTCGCCCAACTGTGAAGCAGCAGGAAAGCAAGGGGCTTTATTCGGCCTTGAATCCATGCTCACCATCAACGGAGGAAAAGGAAAGTATGTAGGGGGCTTTGCCGGAGCTCCGGGAATGAATGTTTTGATTTTAGGCGGAGGTCTTGTAGGGCAAAACGCTTTGTCGGTACTCTATGCCCTTGGGGCCAATGTGACTGTAATGGATATCAATGTCGGTGTTTTGAGGATGATAAACGATAAATACGACAGCAAAATCAATACCATGTTCTGTACCAAGGAAGCCATTGCATCTG
>JAAZCB010000911.1 GCA_012513545.1 Clostridiaceae bacterium | reverse complement strand
CAAGAAGTCGAATTGTTAGGGAGCAGGATTGAAAATAAGATACTTATCCTCGACTTCAACAGCGGAATAAAAAGTTATGGAGGGGGTACTGCAAGGGAAACCGCAATAATAAAACAGATTCTTTACTCAATGAAACAAATAGATGAAGTTGAAAAAGTACAAATTCTGATAGAAGGAAAGAAAGGTAATCTCCCTGAAGGATCAGACATTTCGAAACCATTACCGATTCCTAATGCGATCAATAAAATCAATGGATAAAACTCGACTGCCGAGTCTTCTGATTAAAACAAATGCAAAAATTTCTTGCAATTTGGATAATTTTAGAATACTATATTTAAGAGTATGTCATATAACACTTGAAAGGTGGTAAATAAATTGAGATTTGATGGTAGAGAATTCTCAGATCTAAGACCTGTTAGAATAACAAGAAATTATACAAAACATGCTGAAGGGTCAGTATTGATTGAGATGGGTGATACAAAAGTTATCTGTACAGCTACTGTAGATGACAAGGTTCCGCCTTTTAAGAAGAATACCGGTGAAGGTTGGGTTACAGCAGAATACTCCATGCTCCCGAGGTCAACATCAGTAAGGAATCAAAGAGATATAAACAGGCTTAAACTTTCGGGAAGAAGTCAGGAAATTCAGAGGCTTATCGGAAGGTCGTTGCGTTCTGTAGTTAATTTGAGTGCGCTTGGCGAAAGAATTATTATAATAGACTGTGATGTTATTCAAGCTGATGGGGGTACAAGGACTGCGTCAATAACCGGTGGATTTGTTGCTCTGGTTGACGCATGCAAAAAGCTTGTTGAGGATGGTACTATTGAGAAAATGCCTGTTACAGATTTTATGGCTGCAGTCAGTGTTGGAATTGCAGAAGATAAGGAAATGCTGGATTTATGTTATGAAGAAGATTCAAAGGCTGAAACCGATATGAATGTAGTTATGACAGGTTCAGGCAAATTTATTGAGATTCAGGCAACCGCAGAAAAAGAACCTTTTGGGAAGGAGCAGTTTGATAAACTTCTGGAACTTGCCAAAAAGGGTATAGAGGAACTGATCATGCTGCAGAAGGATGTATTGGGGCAGGTGTCGGATGATATTGGGGGAATTGCAAAAGATGAGAAAGTTTATAGTAGCAACTAAAAATAAGGGGAAGCTTAAAGAGATTGAAGAGATTTTATCCGGATTACCTTTTAAAGTTATTTCCATGGAAGAGGCCGGTATTGCAATGGATATAGAAGAGCATGGCAGTACATTTGAGGAGAATGCTCTTATCAAGGCAACCGAAGTTTTTAAGCTGACAGGTGAAGTTGTTATGGCAGATGATTCAGGTCTTGAGGTTGACTATTTAAATGGTGCTCCCGGTATATATTCTTCGAGGTTTGCCGGTGAAAATGCGAGTGATGAAGACAGGAACAACAAATTACTGTCAATGCTGAAGGATGTTCCTTTTGAACAGAGAAAAGCAAGATTTGTTTGTACAATAGCACTTGTTCTTCCTGGAGGGAAGCATTTTTCCATCAGAGAAAACTTTGAAGGCTATATTGGCTTTAAACCGGAGGGAACAAATGGATTTGGATATGACCCGTTATTTTATTTACCTGAATATAAAATGACTGCAGCTCAATTGCAAGCCGGACAAAAACACGAAATTAGCCATAGAGGAAAAGCTTTAAGAAGAATGGTCGAAATACTTGGTGATTATACATTGACTTAAGTTTAAATAATGGTATAAAATTCTTAGTAAAGAATATTTTAAAATAGTGTTGACAAACGGTGACCTTTTTTCTATAATATTAAAAGTCGGTGTTAATATGCTTGATGTGTTAATTTATACTGCGGGTGTAGTTCAATGGTAGAACATCAGCCTTCCAAGCTGATTGTGAGGGTTCGATTCCCTTCACCCGCTCCAAGAACTCTATTTATCTGCCCGTAGCTCAGTTGGATAGAGCAACGGACTTCTAATCCGTTGGCCGGACGTTCGAGTCGTCTCGGGCAGGCCAGTAAAAAAGCGGCTCTCAGAAAATGAGGCCGCTTTTAAATTTATCTATGTATTCAGGAGACGCTGACCTCTATAGATCGGCGATGAATGAAGACGAGTTAATTAGCTTCCTTGGTCAGGTGGAGTTCAGTCTTCATCTGACTTCCTGAGCGAAGCAAATTGACTTTATACCAATCTTCATAAATAATCATGGGGTGCAAAATGTGTAATATAACAAAGCACTGGAACGCCAAGCAATCACTGCTAAAACAAGCCTTAAAGGAAGGTAAGGCGGATGAATCAAAAGCCATTTTGTATGAATTACATTCCATTGTACATTCATCAGTTGTTTATAAAAAAGGCGGTCCTTCTTATTTAGACGAAATATTCTGCGATTTGAGTGACAAAGCCTTCCGTAGCATGCCAGCCAAAGAAACGAGCACTATTGCGTGGAATATTTGGCATATTACCCGTATTGAAGATATAACAGCCAGTATCTTAATTGCTGATCTCGAGCAGGTATTGAATGACAGTTGGCAAAATAAGTTGAATACAGGAATAAAAGATACGGCAAATGCAATGAGTAGGGATGAAATTATTGCTTTCAGCAATGAAATAAACATGCAGGAACTAAGAAACTACCGAAATGCTGTAGGTTTTAATACAAAACAAATTATTGAAAACCTTGGGCAAAAGGACTTAAAGCCTAAGACTGATATGGAAAGGATAAAGAGAGTATTGCTTGAGGGTGGAGTAATAGAGCATCCTGACTCAATATGGCT
>JAAZCB010000910.1 GCA_012513545.1 Clostridiaceae bacterium | reverse complement strand
TACCGAACGGTACGTACGGTGGTGTGAGAGGACGGTAATTAAAATAATTAATTACCTCCTACTCGATTGATGATGATTGATGTAATATTGATTGTAAATGTGTTAATTTGTTGCATAAAAAATCCCATCAATAATCTTTCTGATTACTGAAAGGACTCTAATTGATTATTAAACTTACTTTATTCATTTACACCTACTACAATTCAATATTTCTCAATAGAAACTTAATGATGGCTGCGGTTACCATAAAAAAAGGGCTTAGAATTAACATATAAATAAGAATATCCATAACACCTCCTGTTAAACTTTCTTCTACGCCTATCTCAATCTGTAATATAGAAAAATAATTATAAGTATTATCGATAAGAAATCCATACTTATTCACCTCGCTTTCATTAATTTGAATAACTTAATTGGAATCACCTCCTGAATTATTACTTTTCTGTGTAGCCCCCCCTGGGCACCAAAAAAATTCATCTTTTCATAGATGGTTTCACTAAGAACCCTCAAAAAATACTAAATTTTATAATCTATAAATGGGGATTGTTCTTTACGTGAAGAGTATGTAAACGGCAAGTACTTTTCCATAAATAATGGCAAATAATTTTCCATAAATAACGGCAATTAAAATTCCATACCTATTATTTATAGATTTTTATTCCCAGAGGAGATAATCCTCTGGGATTTTAGCTATTGTATTTGTCAACCGAAAATTAGGTCAAAAGACCATTTAATTTTAGGTCACTTTCTTGTTAATAAATGTGCCTCTGAATTTGTACAAAGGCACAAATGTTTTAAGCTGTTAAAGATTTAATTGATGCGCCATTTTCTCTTAATGTTTCTCTTAGTCGATAAGAATCACCCTCCATGTCAACGAGAATTGCTTTGTAAGTAAGTCTATCTATCATTGCACTTGTAACTGTGGGATCACCGAAAACCTCAATCCAACGTTCAAATGAGAGGTTAGAAGTAATAATCGTTGATTTCCTTGCTGCCCTTAAAGAAAGATTGTTAAACAGCAAATCTGTCCCTTCACGGTCAAATGAAGTGTACCCCAGCTCATCGGCAACGACAAGATCATACTTTTCAAATCTATTCTCAAAATACCTTAAAGTCTTAGCACTATTGCTTTCCTTCAATGTAGTAACCAGTAGTGGAATTGTCGTGAACAAAACCTTGTAACCTGCCATGCAAGCCTTTAATGCTAAAGCAATACTAACCATAGTTTTTCCTGTTCCAGGGTTACCGGTCATGATGATGTTTTTGCCCTTTTCAATAAAATCAAGTGTTGCTAACTCAGAAAGTTTCTTCTGCATATCTATCGGGAGGCAATCAATTTCAATATCTTCGATATATTGCCTGTATGGCAAATGTGCATTTCGAATACGACATTCAATGGAACGCTTATCTTTTTCTTCCATCTCATAAGTTAAAAGCTTATGAAGAAAATCCTCATAATCAGCCGCTTCAGACATTAATTCTTCAAAATGGGCCTTAACTCCTTTAAGTTTCAATATATTACAGTATTCTTTAATCTCTTCATTTAATTTAACGTTCATACTATACAGCCTCCTTGTTAAGCTTTCCTGATTGGAGTGCTGCAAGTTTATCATAAATTGATAATGTTCTCCTTGATTTTTCAGTTAGATGGTCATTTAATGGAACAGTAATACAAATTTCTTTTTCCTTCCTGCTTTCACAAATCACCTTAACCTTATCAGCACTCATATCCATTGGTGACAGTTTTTCAAGTTCTCTTAAAGCTTCTGTCACAGCATGGATTCCTTTTTCATAAATAATTTCTAAAACTTGTAGAAATGTCTTGGCATCTTTGGTATAATATTGTTCATAGATATATTTGATCTGGGTGTCCGCTTGGAGCAGTGCTGTGCTTCCTTTCAGGGCACCTGGTTTTTTATGTAGAGTTCTAAGATAATGATGAATCTCAATTTTCCAGTCATGCAGTTTAAAACTCCGGTCATGTTTAGCTACAATGCTGTTATCGTAATAGATAATTACCTTATCTGTAAACATCTTCACATTTACCATTTTGCCAACTAATGTATCTGGTACAGAGTAATGATTTTGACTTACTGCTACGGTTGAATATTTGTCAACACGATTTTCTGAATAAATACTGCTTTCAAACTTAGGTAAGTTGGGGAACAAGTGTTTTTGCTCTTCTTTAAAGGTTTCCATTGGTACTAATCCGTTGGATGCTTCTTTGTTATTGAGCTTCATACATTCTTCAAAAAGAAACTTATTTGCTTCTGCAAGAGTATCGAATTTGTCGTTACCCGGCTCACTGAATACTTTTCTCCTGACATACTCTACACTTCGCTCAACGTGTCCCTTTTCATTACCCCTTGCAATATTTGTGAACCTAAAGTTAAATCCATAGTATATTGATAATTCTGTCAATGCCTTTGTTGGCTCTTTTTCAAACAAACCGACAAACTTCTTAACTGCAACTCTCATATTATCATAGACCATTGTTCTAAAACTACCTTTGGTAAATGAGAAGAATTCAGCGTGTGACTGCTGGAATGCCGGTGTATCCTGAGATTTAAACAGCATAGAATATCGGATTCCACTTTTAGCGGGAGTAATACTGCCATTTGATAAGCTTTGTATCCTTCTCCTCCTATGTCTAATTTTGCTGTACCCCAGTCAAATTCACATACATCTCCAAGAACATATTCTTGTCTTATGAAAGCTTCACGATGCCTATCCTCGATTGTTTTAACTAATCTTTTAACTGATGAATAGCTGATATTAAAATTTTTCTTTACCAAGTATTCGTGAATATCAATTTTTCTCATTTGCTGCTTTGACATACCGTTAGCACGCTTCCATTCATTAGCTTTCAAGCATTCTTCAATTACTTCAATCATCTCAGATGTTACCTTGTTTGGCCCTCTGTTTTCAGAATTGTATTTTGGTTTTTCAACAATTGCTTGAATCAACTCTTTTTTGTCTGCTTCCGGATTTTCTGCTAATAGTACTTGTTTTTGATTTTCATACTCATTTACATATTTATTTACAGTATCCTTGCTCATATGTAGTTCACTGGCAATACTGCGATTGCTCATACCGTCAATATGCTTAAGTATGATTTTTTGCTTTTGATTCAATTTTATCACTTCCTTTTCGTCCTCCTCTCAGTTTATACTGAAAGGATACCATATTTTCTTAAGAAAGTGACCTAGTTTTCAATGAGCGTTATCGGAAAATTGAGCCGCCGCCCTGTGAATCTCCAGTCGGGCTACGCCCTCCTGGAGATTCACAGGGCGGCGTATTTCAAACTAAACATATTTCGTTTAAAGTGGTAAACTTTTTAACTGCCATACTTGTGATAAGTGATAAACTAATTCACTGTCACAAATGGCAAACTATTTAGATGTCATTTAAATATATTAGTTTGATTTTATATCTCATTTTAATTATACTGATATTGACCTAATTTTCGATGAGCCAGCTGACCTATTTTTAGGTTAGCATAAACATTTTTATTGAATGAAATTTATTATTATATATAAAAGCTATGTCTTATGCCAGATTATATGGTGAAATTATTTAGATCAAGTTATTTGGAGCATTTGACTAATTTATGGAATATATAACTTGATACTCTTTATGTTTTTTTGTATTATAATGTAAAAAATGCAAGCTGCCTATGAGCTTATCTAATCCTAAAAAGGGAGGGACTTTATGGATAATCGATTACTTAAGACGGCTGAGGTGTTTGGCAGAAATCTTTTATTGCAAAGGAAAAATAAAGGATTGACACAATTACAACTATCAAAAGAACTAGGTGTACATGAAACAACAATTTCAAATTGGGAGAACGGCTTAAGAGAGCCAAATCTTAATACATTAATGATAGTATCACAATATTTT
>JAAZCB010000909.1 GCA_012513545.1 Clostridiaceae bacterium | reverse complement strand
ATGGTTCTTACCATGATGTGGAAAAGGCAGGGTCAATTGGCTCTGCCTTTTCTGTTTTTAGAATTATCAATTACGATTTGAAGGGTTGAATAAACAGATAGAATTGTAAAAACAACAGTACAGGAAGAATCAAGTGATGCACCTACAAATGGTTATCTTTAACTTACAACTATATGTAAAGATTACCATTCGAAAGCATTGCCGGATTATTTTACATATATATTTATGCATAATACATCGTAATATATTGCATTTATTATGTCATTATCAATCGCTGTTAATATTGACGACAAAAAAGCGTCTGGAATCTTTACAATTCGGGTTTCTGTCTCGAAAAGCAGAGATTCTATTTTTGACTAAATGAAACATTATAAATCTTTTTAGAGCTTTACCTATCAAGGCATAGCTCTATTTGTAATACATTGTCTTAATTATTATGGGTGCTTATGGCATTTTTTATGCAGACAAAATTGACCGCGATAAATAATTCATCATTACAGGATTACTTACGGAGTAGGATTAACAACGAAACGAGTGAGATTGATTTTAGGTGCTGTCTACATTCAAAGAATGACATATTAATTTTAGAGATACTCAAAATAAATGAGAAAGGAAAAAGAGAAAATGCGAAGACGTTTTTTTGTGGGAATCATCTTTTTTAGCTTCTTAATTTTATTAACTGGATGCAGTAGTGGCGGTGGAGATACGGCTTTTGGGTTATTTGGCGGAGATACATCCGTAGCAGCAGGCAATGCTACTATTTCAGGAGAAGTATCGGGTACTGTAATCGTAGCCATAAACGAAAGCAATGCTGAAGTGGCAAGGGTGACAGCGGCAGGTACCCCAAAGACATTTACATTTACAGTTCCCACTGGGCACACTTATAGAATTTTCCTGATTGAAAATGAAGATACTTTAGATCAAAAAATTTTCGCCCTTTACAACAACGCGACAGGAACTAACTGCTTTGCCATATCTTCTAGTGTAACTATTATTAACTTTGGGTATATCGATACAACAAACGGTGTGAAAGCTATACCAACATATGATCCCTTATTGGTCAGTGGTGTATCGAGTATAGGAGAGAATAAATCTATTCCAGAAATTGTATTGAGTGGCCCTCCCCCGACAGGCACCTTGAGTGATTTAGTTGGCAACGGCCTTGCTTTACTAAAGCAAGGCAGTGTTTTTAAAGCTAAAGCCTATTTTAAAGCTGCAGTGACAAACTATCCAGACGATAATACTAATAATGGGGATACCGCAAGATTCTTTTATGCGGTTACCAGATTAGCTGGTGTTAATCCTTATTCTGATGGGAATTCCACTGGAACGTTAAATAGTATTGGGGATATTCTTGACAGAATGGGCATCAATAATTCTGATAGAAACTCTTATAATTATATAATTTCAGAATCAAAAATTACTTCACCAATCCCGCAGCCTTTACCCGATAATTATCCTACGGGAAATGAAATGCAAATTTTTCTTTATAATGTAATTAGACCAGAGTTGGAAGGGGCTCTTGCCAATTTAAATGGCGTCCAAAACGAATTTGAAAAACAGTGGGCTAACCCCATCGACTCAAAATATTATAAAAGTGATTATGCGGACGTCCTCCTGTTGAAGGCTGCGATAAAAGGAGCCCTGGCAGGAATCTATATTCAATATACATACAATCTTGATGTGGATATTGACTTGGAATTTAACAAATATAAGACAAATACAGTGCAATCGTTCCTTGGTGACAACGGTAACTTCTTAAAGCTTTTAACCGGTGATTATTCAACTTTACAAAGTACAGCAAAAACCTACTTAAGTGAAGCTGCCGATCACCTTACCGCTGCCATTAACAAGATACAAACCCGTAACACAGCCGATTACCTTGTTAATCTAAAAGAAATGACCAGTGATGAATTTAACGATACAAAAACAAAGTTAGCTGCAGCGAAGTCATCTTTGTCCGGCACGTCAATAATTGGAGATTATAATGGTACAGACGTCGCTATTAATCTGCTTCCTTTCTTTGGGGGGCTCGATTTGAGAAACCTATTGCCGCCAGTTACCGGCAATACTGCTGGTTTCTTCCCTAATGCGACAATGGGAGGAATCATAATCCAGGGATTAAATCCGAACGAGGATTTAAATAGTAATGGAATACCGGATATTCTGGAATAATCAGGCGTGAAGAATCTCTCTTTAGGCGTAAAATACCTATTAGGCGGAATTGTAATTTTCGTCTTGGGATTCGGTGTTTGGGGTTTCAGCCAGTGGAAGGAGTCTGTCCACAAACGATCTCGGGTGGTGAGTGAACAAGCATGTTCAAAATGCCCCTTCGTCTTCAAAGGTATATCCTGTTATTTTGTTCAGGAACGCCGGAAAGTTTATTTTTTTAAAGCTGATGAATTTAAGATTAATCCGCGGGCATATGGAGTATTTTTGATCCAACCTATAAAAGAGGCTACTTTGACCAACGCCTTTATTGAGGTCTACCTTTCTGCGCAAGACGATTCTATGCAGGAGGTAGACCTCTTTCCTTCCTCTCTGGCGACTTCAGCTATTTCAGCCGCTGATACAGAAGAACAAAAAAAATTATTGGTGCGAAGAATTGGTTTCGTAACCAGATTGATGGTTCAGAAGGTGCGCTTTAGTATTTACAAAGATGAAGAACTGACCATAACGTTTACAGCCGATCAAGCTTTAACAGATCTTAAAAACGGAGAGACAGTTTTGAGAGGCTTCCAGATAGAACATAAGGCTTCAAGAAAAATCATCTCAGCACGAACGGCTATATGGGATGCAAAGGAGAATGTCTTCAAGATTCCAAGCGAATATATAGCAGTGACACCAAAAGGAAAAGCAAAAGGATACGGAATAAAAGTAAATCTGGATTTTAAGATATTAAAGATCTGAACTTTTTATCAACAAATGCCTAATTAAGCCATATATAAGGAGCTTATATGAAAAAGATACTGCTTGTTTCAGCTGTTTTGTTTGGTTTGTTTACTACTGTGTTATTTACTGGATGCACTGGACTTAACGAATCTATAGCACAAAGCGACCTGTATATCCAAGCGATGCAGGACAATACGGTAGTCGCATTAAAAGAAGATATAGATCCAAGAAGCATTAAGGTATCTTTCGATCACAATACTTCATCATACTGGCAGCAGTCAAGCTGGTGGTTTGCGGAACTCCCTGATGGCAGAAAGTATAAATGCAGTAAAATGCAACAGACACCTTCTGTTTGTATTAAAATGTCTTCTAAGTCGACTGCCCCTGCAGCAGTCGAAAAAAAACAGCCGAAAAAAAAATACCGTTAATTATTATATGATGGGCTTTCAAAAATGAAGCATAGGCGGGATTCAGGTGATATCCATAATAAGAAATT
>JAAZCB010000908.1 GCA_012513545.1 Clostridiaceae bacterium | reverse complement strand
CATAAATATAAAGATAAAACGGACTTATATTCTAAATTTCTTAGCGCAATAAAAACAGAATTTGATATAGATATAGATATTTCGGAGAAAGAGCGTTTTCGGTGCTGGTTCAAGCGTGTGCGTCGTTCAATGGATGAGCAATATGCTTCACAGGAATTAAAAATATTAGAGCTAAAGGAAGAGCGTGTCAAGGCTCGTGATCAGCGTAGAGAACTCAATAAGATAATTAGAGAAAAAGCAAGATTTGATTACATACAGGAGTTTATAAAAGAAGCTGCTACGCAAGTAGCCAAAGAAAAACCTATTGTATCTAATCACCACTCCCCTGCTCTTGCGGGTAACAAAGAAGGCGTTGCTCATATCGGGGACTGGCATTTTGGCCTTGAGTATAAGAATATGTTTGGTGAATTTAATCCAAGTATATGCCGTGAGCGTGTAGAAATATATACGCAGAAGGTAATTCAATATGGATTAGCAAATAGAATTAAGTGTCTTTATGTAGTCAATACAGGTGATCTAATTTCAGGCAATCTCCATGTCACTGTTAGAATTGCAAACACTGAAGATATTATAAAGCAAACCATGTCGGTAGCTGAAGTATTAGCGGAGATGCTTTCTAAATTTGCAGAAGTGTTTGATGAAGTAATATATTGTGATGTTCTCGATAATCACGCCAGGGTGATTCAAAACAAAAATGATTCTATTCCAAAGGAGTCTTTTGTTCGGGTTATTAAATGGTGGTTAGAAACAAGACTCTCCGATATTACAAACATAAAATTTATTGACGCTTATGATGATGAAATAGCTGTATTGAATATTTGTTCAAACATAGTCTTTGCGGTTCATGGTCATAGAGATAGCATTAAAGATGTAGTTTCTAATTTAACATTAATGACCAAACAAATACCTGATTATGTTTTTGTAGGACACTTACACCATCACTTTGAAGATGAAATTCACGGGTGTGAAATAATCATGACCCCTAGTTTATGTGGCACAGATGATTATGCGAAAGGCATACGAAAAACAGGTAAGCCAGGGCAAAAGTTTCACGTGTTTTCAGAACATGGTCGGGAGATTACGTATTTCATAAATTTCTAGATAAAAGGGGTTTTTTTCTTAATGCGTCATTTATGTGTGGTTTGCAAAGATCCTGAACAGGTTGAGATTCGGTATTGTCCTTTATTAAAGAACCGTATTTGTGAAGGTTGTTGTTTTTATGAAATGGATACTGAACAAGCAGAACAAATAGTAAGAAACATTACTCATAAAGATATGGATTTAGCGGAAATTATTGCTACATGTAAAAAGTGTGGATTAAGATCATAAAGATTTTAGAAGTTGGTGCAAATGCATCGCTTTAAATAAACCTACGAGTGTGTGGGTAAAATGTAGGAGGAAATAGAATGTTTCAAATGAAGGAATTGTATACTAAGATTGTGGAGCAGCGCAGTGTTGAAGGATTGGGAAATATAAAGGTAAAAATTCTGTACTCTTATAATCCTGATCCTGAGTATGGAGGTTGTAAGGTTGAATATTCAGTTGCTGATGGTGCAAATATTTTTAAACGTGATTATAAGATTGGTTTAGCCGATATTTCTCATTTGGCAGATGAAGACAAGTACCATTTTGTTGTTAATAAAGGCTTAAAACTGTTTTTACACTCTTTGGCAAATTTTGAGAACGGTTATCGTTAAATCGGCGGTTTTATGAATTGATATAACATATAATTTATAAGGCAAGATGTGTCCGATATTTTAATAAAGAAATATTGCCAGTTCCGTTTACCAGATGAATTGGCAATTTTAATATATTAATTCTGAGAGTGAGGTGACAATTTTTGAGTGTGCCAATTCAAGAAATGT
>JAAZCB010000907.1 GCA_012513545.1 Clostridiaceae bacterium | reverse complement strand
CCGAGTCACGTAACAAGACAATATTTAAATCCAGCTTTACTGTCAATGCGCAGCACGTGGTTTGCAGAACGTGCTGCTTTAATGATGAAAAACATGCGAGCTATATTGACACAAAGAGAAAACGACGAAAAATCTGTACCTGCTAAATTAGTTGGTAAATTATTAGGATGTAAACCGGCAGGATTTCAATTCGATATATTTACTGGAAAATGCAGATATATATGCGAAAATTTTGCGTGCCCGTGGTGTCATTACCGTAATGTTGTAAAATCAATTTACAAATTAAACTTTTCAATAAGTAAGATCACTGCCTTTACTGCTAATGTAACTTCATTTGAGGCGGAAGATGCTGATAATTATTTAAAAGCAGCTGAAAATGAAATAAAATACGAGCATAAACAATTTTTTAAAAATAGTCCTGTTGTCGTAAGACGCTCGCGAATTCGGCATACAACAAATCAAATTCCTTTATGGTTTGGAACGCTGTCAGTTATTATTCCAGAGTATATTGTCGTAAAGAGTAAATTTAACGTATTTCATGCTAATAGCACATACGCGGCAAAAAATTTACTAGCTAAACTGTTTCAATATACTCCGATATGGGCATCAGATTGCGCAGATGACTTTGTTGTTACGTCGCAATATAATTATAGAAGAAAAAGTTTTAATTATTGGAATTGTCATGAAAAATACTAAAGAATTAACTGATGTTGAGTGGACCACGTGTTGGATGGCTGTAAGATATGCTATGCGTAGGAGCAGTATTGCAGCCGCCACATTGCCAGCTATTTTAATTTCTGCGTACTGGCATCGCTGGACAGACGTACAAAAGAAAATGTTGGCCAAAGATATAGGGCAGGCTATAGCCGAGCAAGAAGAATATTTTCCCGAACTACCAATAGATAAACCGTGGTATAAGCTGCAAAAACTGTGCGATATTGAAAATTATAAAATAATTACCACGAAAGACGGCACAAAGCATGTTGTATTTGAAATTAATAATGCTTATTATCCTGTAAATGAATATGTTAATAATTCGTGGCATAACGTACAAATAGTTTCTGAGTACATAGCTGAAATTGGAGATTTTGAAAATGAACAGCAATAACAATCAAAAGAAAAATAAAGAGCAGCTTTCTGTATTCCATTTTCGCGATAAAACTAAACCGGAAAAAGGCGGAGTTACTGTAGTTTATAATCATAAAACGAAGCTGCTCGGAACGTCAGTCTGTCAAAAGCAAGATAATTTTTGTCGAAGAGAAGGATTTAAGCGTGCGTTTGGTAGGTCAAAGTCACAACGCTTTGGTCATTTTCTTTCGTGCGATAGTAATCAGCCGTCTAGGGCAGAAATTTTTCGTAACGCCAGAATCATTGCCAGATACGCGCAGAACCGATATAATTTGCATAGACGCGTTGAAATTAATAAGATTGTTGATATTATGAGGCGCGACCTATTGGATGTTGATTTCGGAGTAAAATAAATGTCCGATAAAAACGACAAGGAAGTTAAAACGCCTAAGATGCCGAATAAGTTGGATCCTGTTTTTGCTCAACTTGTGCAGGACAGGAAACAAATTATATTTGGCGAAGGCTTAGGCGGCGTAAAGCAAGAAGAAGAAAAACCTAAATCTATTTCTGCAGAAAAATATTTGTACAGGCAGTTTTTAGGTTCTGCCGTAGGTGACGAGCGTATTATTGTTAAATTATTGTATAAAAGTGGCGCGAAGTCTGCGTACGCAAGAGTTAATATGTATAGTATGCAGCAAAGCGCTATAACTCAATCATTTTTTGTTAAAGTTCACAAGTTCGAAGACGGCTGGAAACACGATACCCTTTCCGGCCCAGGTAAAAGTTTCGATGAATGGAAGCATAGTTTTAGGCTATTAGCTAAAACAAAATGTGTATCTTAGTAGGCAATATAGACTTATTGAACAGGACCATGCGCGAAAATAATTACGACAAGCCAATTCCAAAGCGGTTTAAACATCGTAAACACAATTCATGTTGCACTGATGACGAAAACCGGAAGTTAGCTAGATGCTCCAGGAAAAAGCAAAAAGAGCGGCTATTTCTTGATGAGCAAGATGCTGAAATAGATGAATTTTTAGAAATATTTCGGTGATATACGCCGAAGTCTTGTCTGTAACCGCACGCTATATTAGCGTGCGGTTATTGTTTGTACGCAATTCTATTTTTCAAAAAAGAGAAAAACATGCTTTTAATTATTCAAGTTATTGCT
>JAAZCB010000906.1 GCA_012513545.1 Clostridiaceae bacterium | reverse complement strand
TCCACATCTCTGGTAAAACCCCTTACTCTATAGTCAATGGTAATTATATCGGAATCAAAGCTGTGTATTAAGTAATTCAAAGCTTTAAGCGGGGATATGCGTCCACAGGTGGAAACATCAATATCTGCTCTGAAGGTGCTTATACCATCATCAGGATGGCTTTCAGGGTAAGTATGCACTGTAATATGGCTTTTATCCAGGTGAGCAAGCACTGTTTCCGGCAAAGGACCGGGAGTTTCGGTCTGGGAGGACTCGTCCAGATGCGTATGGCAAAGCTTTTCTTCAGAGATAAGCATGGTAACGCTTGCGCCCTGAGGCTCATAGTCCTGGCTGGAAATATTCAGGATATTGGCGCCAATTATTGATGAAACATTTGAAAGAATTGTTGTCAGCCTTTCAGCATTATACTGCTCATCAATATAATCGATATATCCCTTGCGGTGTTCAAGTGTTTTAGCGTAGCAAATATCATATATGTTGAAGCTAAGTGTTTTCGTAAGATTATTAAAGCCATATAGCCTAAGCTTTTTTAAAGATTTTATCTCCATAATAACCACTCCCATACGTTGTTAGAATTACCAAATTTTCCTATTTACATGAAAAAATTAGGCACGCTGTTTACATTATAGAGGTATAATTTTCTTTTGTAAAGAGCAGAGAAAAAAATGGAGTTGAATTTTGCATATTTTTCTTATAAGACAAAATAAGACAAATTTGATTTACCAGAAGTGCCGGAGATGTTATAATACTGTCTGTAGGTTTTATTAGTCTAATTCGAGAGGTGTATCCTTTAAATGCATAAAAATAGATTTGATGTTATGGCTGCAATTGATGTAGGCTCAAATTCTCTCAGAATGATAGTTGCACAGGTTACACCTGAGGGAGAAATTATTCAGCTTGAGGACTTGTACAAGCCGACGCACATAGGAAAGGATACTTTTGCTTACGGCAGGATACAGGTACAGTCAATTCATGAGACCTGTGAAGCACTTAAAGGTTTTGTTAAAATTATACACGACTACAGGATTAAAAAATACTCAGCTGTCAGTACAAGTGGTATCAGGGAAGCTCAAAACAGGGAGTATGTGCTTGAACAGATCAGAATCAGGTCAGGACTTCAGGTTGAGGTAATTAATAATGCGCAGGAACGTTTTCTCATGTATAAGGGTATCAGGAACCACATGATTAATGAAAACAAGTCTGTTGACAAAGGGACACTGATTGTTGACGTTGGTTCCGGTGGTGTTGAAATATCCGTGTACAGTGAAGGCAGTCTTAAGTTTACAGAATACATCAAGATTGGGTCTTTGAGGCTTAGAGGAATATTGGCAGATCTTGAAAAGAGAACTCTTGATTTTCCAAGTATAATGGAGGAATTCATAGGAAGCAGGATAGACTATTTAAGGTCAATTCTTCCGGCGCTTAATATTAAAAGCTTTATCGGACTTGGTGGCGAGTTAAAAACAATAATAGACCTTTGTGGAGGTAAAAAGCCTGAAGACAATAGATTCTACATAAAAAGAGAGGAGCTTAAAAAGCTGTATTCAAAGGTTCACATCCTGACAACTTCTCTTATAAAAGAAGAATTTGAACTTCCAAGAAGCCAGGCTGAAATTTTGCTCCCTTCGATTATACTTTTTAACTGTTTTCTCGAAATGACTAGCGCTTCCGGCATTTATGCGCCTATGGTGTCATTAAGGCACGGCCTTATTGCACATATGGTGGACGAAATGTTTGATACTGCCGGCAGAAAAGAAGCCGATAATGACATAATCAGTTCGGTATGGTATATCGGAAAGAAATATTCAATTGACGAAGTACACTCAAAATATATTGAAAAGCTTGCACTGTCTATTTTTGATCAGATGGAAAGAATTCATATGCTCACAGAGCGTGAACGCTTTTTCTTAAGGGTGGCTGCCATACTTCATGATATAGGGAAGTATGTGAACCATAACAGGCATGATGTTCATTCGTACAACATCATAAGATTTCAGGATATAATGGGCTTTTCGGACAAGGAACTGAGCCTGGTGGCAAATATAGCAAGATACCACAGTGAGGACATTCCTGATTTATCCCATGACAATTACCTTGTGTTAAGTGCAAGGGAGCAGATAATTGTATCCAAGCTTGCAGTAATTCTTAGAATTGCTGAGGCAATGGATATATCTCATAAGCAAAAAATAAAAAAGGTTGAGATACATAGGTTCGGACAGGAACTACATTTTAATGTGTGGACAAAAGAAGACATTCTGCTTGAAGAATGGAGCTTTGCAAGTAATGCCACGTTTTTTGAGGAAGTAATGGGGAATAAGCCGGTAATAAGACGTAGAGGATGATCATTATGAAAAAATGTGAATATGAACTAAAGAGAAATTTTTTTAACCGTGAACTGAGCTGGCTTGAGTTTAATGAAAGGGTTCTGGAAGAGGCTTATGACGGAAATAACAACCCTATTCTTGAAAGACTTAAATTTCTTTCCATCGTCAGCTCCAATCTTGATGAGTTTTTTATGGTAAGGGTGGCTTCCATATTTGATCAGATCCTGGCAGGTTTTAACGAGCAGGATTTTGCCGGATTTACTCCTCAAGAGCAAATTGGACTTATAACAAAAAGGGCGCGTAAGATGATCTTTGATCAGTATAATTGCTACAACCGTTCT
>JAAZCB010000905.1 GCA_012513545.1 Clostridiaceae bacterium | reverse complement strand
TGCTCTTGATTTGAAGGATAGGGATTTGAGAATAATTGATGTAGCTGTCAAATATGGCTATAATTCAGCGGATTCATTTTCTCGTGCTTTTCATTCCCTGCATGGTATTCTCCCTTCTGAGGCAAGGAGTGAGAATACACAATTAAAAGCTTATCCTCGAATGACTTTTCAATTATCAATTAAAGGAGGATGCGAAATGAACTATCGTATTGTTGAGAAAGGGCCATTTAAGTTAGTAGGATTTAAAAAGAGAGTTCCAATTATTTTTCAGGGTATTAATCCAGAGATTGCAAAAATGACTGAACTTTTAACTCCTGAGGTAATTAAAGCGTTAAAAGCACTTTCAAATGTTGAACCGAAAGGAATTATTAGTGCCTCTACTAATTTCTCGGAAGGAAGAATGGAAGAAAAAGGGGAACTGGATCATTACATCGGCGTAGCAACATCAAGTGATGAAACCAAAGATTTTGATGTATTGAAAATTGAACAGGGTACCTGGGCAGTTTTTGAATCCATTGGACCATTGCCTGAAACACTCCAAAATGTATGGGGAAGAATTTACTCAGAGTGGTTTCCGTCTTCCGGATATGAGGCAGCTCCTGGCCCTGAAATATTGTGGAACGAGAGTCCAGACACTGGGAATCCAAAGCATCGAAGCGAAATCTGGATTTCAGTAAAGAAAAAAGAATATTAGTTGCAGTAATATTTATGATTGAGGGCTCTCCTGGCAAGAGTGCTGATTTCAGAAAAGTATAAAATAGATAATGGATGTATGGAGATTAATAAATACAGCAAATCCCATGAATCTTTAAGCTATTATGTACGGATACGCCGTTTGCCGGGAGGATGAGGTTTCGGTGTCTATTTTTATGATTTTGGAAAAACCATTCCGCTGAAATGACTTTTGGCATAGTAGTGGAAATAAAGAGCAGAGCAAGTCAAGCGAACAAACTATAGTAGTGATATGATATCTGTTATAAAGGAGGTGCATATCATGCACGCATGGGAATCCATACAAAAATCATTAGATTTTATCGAAGCAAATATCAGTGAAGATATTAATATTGAACGACTTGCAAAAGAATCGGCATTATCCCCTTTTTATTATCAAAGGTTATTCTCTCGTCTTGTGAAAAAACCAGTCCGAGAGTACATTAAGCTACGCCGATTAGCTTGCGCTTGTAAATCACTTGCTGATAAGCACCGCCGTATTCTGGATATTGCACTGGATTGCGGTTTTGGGAGCCATGAAACATTTACAAGGGCATTTAAAGAAGCGTATAAAATGACACCAGAAAAATATCGCAAACAACCAGTAATGCTCAACCAATTTGATAAGCCAGATTTATTGCTTAACTACACAATGATCGATGAAGGAGTTCCGCTTATCAGTGACGGACTTGTGTTGGAATTTAACCGTAAAAATCTTTCGCATCCAATCCTCTTTATGGGTTTTACAGGTATCATTCCTATCGAAGGGCAAATGCCACTTGGCGAAGCAACAGGCATTGATATGCCTGGTCAAGTATGGGAGAAATTTCACCAAGAAAAACATCTTATTCCTCGGATAGAGGGAGGTCGTGAGCTGGGAGTTGCTTATCCTGGAGATGCACCTGAGGGCTGTTTCACTTACTTTGCTGGTGCAGAAGTGGCGCAGGAAACGCAGGACAGTCACTTTTCCAAATGGGAACTACCTGCCAGAGATTATATTGTATGCGGATTTGAGGCGGAAAATTTTGAACAACTCGTAACTGTAGCTATAAATAAGGCTTTAAAATATAGCGGACTTTGGCTTGAAAAACATGGATTGACTATGGATGTTTATTCCCCTGAAGTATACTACAATAGTACGCCTGAGGGTAGTTACATGGAATTGTGGATGCCTACATCAGAAAGATGTTGATAACTGCTAATCCATATTTAAAGTGGCAAATTATAAGGAGAAGTTTTCAAATTTGAACTTAATAACAAAATAAAACAATGCACCCTACATTGTAATTTCGTAGGGTGCATTGTTCGTTTTCAACCTTATTCATTAACATCCACCGCCAATCCAGACTTAAATTCCACAGTATATTTGTCCTTGTGCAGAATACTGGAGTTCTATCGCATTTGAGCTCCTGTAATAGATTTAAGGCTCTACTAGTAACAGGAACTTTCCGGGCAACTTGATTTTGCCTTTGGAGTGTCCTGGAGTTTCAAGATATTCTTCTTCTCTGTTTTACCTTCAAAACCCTTAACATATATGAGGTTTTAAATAAAAAACCGAAGATAAAATGCAGATACTTTTGAATTATATTAAGGTTGATTAAGTTTAGGAAAATATATTAATAATGTAAGCGTATAATACAACCCGTCTGTTAATCGATATATTGGCATGAGATAATACAACAAAAATCAGGAGGTGTCTCATGTTATATAAAGAATGGGTAAAGTTAATTGAAGAATTTAAAGCAAGT
>JAAZCB010001426.1 GCA_012513545.1 Clostridiaceae bacterium | reverse complement strand
TGGACGTAGCCATTTTAATCCTGCCCATTTTGCGTATAGGTCATAGGCAAAAACTGCGACTTCTTTCATTGAGTCTTTCCATTTGTCTTGCTTTGCTATTGTTTCTTTGATGCTTTCGGGGTTGCTAAGGTCAGCACCAAGAGCCATTAATCTGCGTAGTCTGACGCCTCTGCTGATGACGGTTGTTTCTTTGTAGCCTTGTTTTTTCATGTACCATAGAAATTCCAGTATTGTAGCTTCAGGGCTTGATTTGATAGCGGTTGATTCTCCCGCAACAGTCTTTGTTTCTGTTGCAGTATCCAATTTTTTCGCCCCTAGTTCAGCGCATAATTGGCTAAATCCATTAGTGGCAATGTCTAGATTTAAGGCTTTAGGATTGGTGCTGAAACGAAAACCACATTCTCGACAGATGAATCTTTGAATGGAACCAAGACCTGTCTCCCTTACACCATCTTTCCAATTTTTTGTGCTTTTACAATTAGGACATTCTCTACTTGCCTTTTCACCTCCACTCATTTTAATTTGAGTAGTCAACTCCAGGAACCTCGTTAAGTTAGCGATTAGCTAAACATTTGTCTGATTTTTTGCTCTTCATTTGGGTCCAGACGATATCCACAGGTTTCCTCAAAGGAAAAACAGAGTATTTTTAGAAGTAAGTAGATTCCAATAGGGTCATCGATTTTCCTGAATAAGAACAGTTGAACTTTTTTGCCTACTCGACATAGCTTGTCAAAGTCTATATCCGTTTCTTCTATGTCCATATGATTTGGTTCTGGTTGAGTTTTCATCGTTAATTCTCCAGTGGAGTTTTAAGGCTCAAAAATAGCATATTAAGGGCTGGTACCCAGTCTGGTACCCGATTCAGAGGATATTACTGATGGTTGATACAAAATCAGTGGATGATGCAGAAAGAGAGGCATTGTTTGACGCAGCGGAGTTTCTCGACCACACTTGCAACAGCATTTTTATTATCTTATTAGAAGATAAAAGTCTGAGATTCGGGCATTTAAAAAATTCAGTTACAAAAATGACTGGCACTGATATTTCCAATAAGGTTTTATCGAAACACCTTAAACATTTGGAAGAAAAGAAATTAGTTAAGCGTATTGAAACTGGCTTTCAAGAAGTAAGTTATGCTTTAAGTGATAAGTGTCGAAGCATAATGATAACGCCAAAGGAAGCGATTTTAGAATACCTTGAGCTAGGTAAAAGTGCTTGCTTACCTCCTGAACTGAGGGAAATACCGCTGACGTCAGAGGATTTTTATGGCAATCTTTCTGATGATCAGGTAGACCTTGAAACCGATCGAGATTTACATGATATTATGGCATTGAACCTTTGGGAAGCAAGAGCTTCGATAGATAATGGTTTGCAGCTAAAGGATGGAGATGAGGATGATGAGTCATTTTGGAAATATGTTATAAGACCTATCTATAGACTCACGTTGGAAAGGGCAATGGAAAAATGTCGATATAATGACAACTATAGAAAAGCGCTTTTTGATAAAATTGAGTTATTGACTGATGCATTAAGAAGTGACCGTGAATTATATCGGAAAAGGAGGATAACCGGAAAAAGAGTAAGAAAGTAGTCGCGCTACTCGGCGGCTACCGCTCGCCTCGCACGTTCCAGACGACGATGGGTTAGTGCCTCGGTTATCGTAGCGAATGACATCCCTCTAAGAAATCATGCAGGTGCGGATTCCTGAGTCGGTTTTTCTTCAGTCATGGAGGGTGGGGTTTGGGTGTTTGCGGGTTTTACGTCATACCGAGCT
>JAAZCB010000082.1 GCA_012513545.1 Clostridiaceae bacterium | reverse complement strand
TTGCTTTTTTTGCACCTAACTCTTTCATAGATGAAAGCATAGCAGAAAGTGGGCCATAGCCACATGTAGTATACTCCTTACTTTCTATGAATTGATATAATCCTTCTATATCAAAATTCTCTGCCATTTTAAGAATCTCCATATCATTGTTCTTTATCCACAAAAGAGTCTCTTCTTTGCTACCCCTAATTGGGCTATACCCAAATCGACTGCCATAGTGGACCAGATCACTTGAAGCAATCACCCCTAAAGGTTCTTTGCTTGATTTAGCAATCGCCTTTCCTATATCAAGGGCCGTCTCTTTATCCTGAATCCCCATGCATATCGGGACAAAAGTAATGTCTTTTTTTATGTATTGTAAAAATGGCAGCTGTACCTCTATTGAGTGTTCATATTTATGGGCGGCAGAATCAACTCCGATGAATCCTGAATTTTCAACTATTTTTGAGGCAAGCTCTTCATTAACTTTTATTTCGCCAAAAGGTGTTTCCCATGTGCCTTTATCCATTAGTGCCACAGGAAGTCCCAGTCCAGTATGATTTGGACCAAGGATAACAAAAGTTTCCGGGGGAGAATTTGATAAATAATAATAAGAGTGTGCCTGAGTTTTACCAGAAAAAACATATCCCGCATGCGGGCACAACACACCAGCGTATTTTCCTTCATCGATAAAATCAATATCTCTTTTTGCCTCTTCCATAAATTTTCCAATCATTTTTTGAAGCGCTGATTTATCTTCTGGATAAAAACTCCCGGCGACATAAGGGGGTCGATACATATTTATTATTTCGGCCTTGAAATTTATATGCCTTTCTTATTATTTTATTTTTATATTATTCAAGATTATCCTTTTTAAATTTCTATAAATGGTAAAAATATAAACATTATCTTTAATCTTCATTAATTTTAAACTTTATTTTTGAGAGAAACATTTATAAGTTGCCAACAAAGATTACACTATAATCTAAGGCGTCGGGACCCGTAGCCCAGCGGATAAGGCGACGGCCTTCTAAGCCGTAGATCGAGGGTTCGAATCCCTCCGGGTCCGCTTATGTTTATTCTAGCGGGGTAGGGCAGCTAGGAGTGCCCGGCGGGCTCATAACCCGCAGGCCAGTGGTTCAAATCCACTCCCCGCTACCAAATTTTTTTTAAGAAAAATTATCTGTTCATTACTCCATAAATAATGGCAATGTACCCTATGATGCTGATTATCAGATCAACTTCACTTCTCCCATAAAAAGAAATCCTCAATACAGTAAAAAGATAAGGAATTGAAAAGAGTGCAAAGCCAATTGCAAAGGATTTGTAAATATCTTTCTTTGCGCTTAGATATTTTAAATAGGACATTATTGAGATTATTGCAGTAAAAATCAGATTAATCAATATTGTCGATGCCACAACAATTGATTTTAATTATATTTTATAAATATTTCCAGTAAGCTTATTCCGGCATTTTTTTTTAAAAATATTTTTTCATCACAAATAGAAAAAATTTTCGATTATTGACCATATTATTAGCCACTTATCCAATAAAATCTTATTTCGGCTAATAACTTACCAAAACATTTTTAAATATCCAATTACATAATAATACGTCGACAATATAATCGGCAAAAAATTTGGAGGTAAAAAGATGGCAAAGTCTATTGTTAAAGAGGAAAACGGTAGGTTTGAACTTACTGAAACATTGCCTGATTCTCAGTTTTACAACAAAGACTTGGCACCTGTACCCTTTGCAAAAAGGACATGGGGATACTACGAGTACATTGCTATATGGGTAGGAATGTCCGTATGTGTTCCAACATGGATGTTAGGTGCAAGTATGGTTGACGCTGGATTCAATTGGGCAATCGTCATTGGTACCATAGCTCTCGGTCAAATAATTGTATTGATTCCAATGGTTCTAAACTCCTTCGCCGGAGCAAAGTACGGTATACCATTCCCTGTTTTCTTGAGAAGCGCATTTGGTATTTACGGGGCCAACATCCCCGCACTGTTAAGGGCAGTTGTAGCCATAGGATGGTTTGGGATCCAGACAATGGTTATGGCCTTCGCAATTGACGGTATTTTAGTTGAATTAAGCCCAACCGGATACGGTGCAATGACTGGAACTATACCATTTTTCAACTTAAATGCACACACAGTCATATCATTCCTTTTGTCTTGGATAATGACAGTTGTAATTTGTTACTACTCTTCACCTAAGAAATCTGCACCTGGTGTAAAATGGTTGAACGACCTTTCAGCACCATTACTACTCCTTATCGGAATAGGTTTACTCTGGTGGGGATACTCAAATGCAGGTGGATGGGGACCAATTTTAAACCAACCGACAACAGCTTCTATGGCTATTTGGCCAGCATTCTTGACTGCAATGGTAGCATACTGGGCAACTTTAGCGATTAATATCTCGGACTTGACTAGGTTTGCTAAGAATCAAAAAGTTCAGTATATAGGCCAGACACTTGGAATGCCAACAACAATGACCTTATACTC
>JAAZCB010000904.1 GCA_012513545.1 Clostridiaceae bacterium | reverse complement strand
CTCATTGCTTGTGTACAATGGAGCAAAAAGAACGACTCGTTTACCATAAACCTTGTTTTTAACGTATCTTGCTGCGTCAAACATCTCTTCCAAAAGCTCCTTATCCTCAACATGAAGAAGTTTTGCCACTTCCTCAAGACCAAGGCCCCTGCAGTTTTTTGCTTTACCGAGCAATTCCTTTATTTCCGATTTGTCAACTTTTTTTGATTTTTCAAGAAGTGAAAAAATAAGCTCCTCATTTATGTAATCTACCACAAAATCATCTCCTAAACAAATATCACTCAATATTAAGACATTAAAAAATTCCTCCTAAAATATCAGGAAGAATTAATGCATACCAATGCCATAATTATTCCCCCTTCGATAAGATTAGTCTCCTTCTCGTCAGGTATATTCACCCTAAGAATTCAATTTTTATTTGTAATAATCAGCCTTGTTATTTTTTTAACTATGTTTTATTATACCACTTTTATATTTCCTGTAAACAATTATATAGAACTTTTAAATAAAACTTCCGGAAGCAAACCTTCACTTTTTAAAGTTAATTACTTGGGCAAGGTAACAACAAACTCCGAACCTGTCTCTCTGCTGCTGTTCACAGCAATTGTACCACCATGAGCAACAATGATAGCCTTAGAGATGGTCAGGCCTATGCCTGCTCCTCCGGTAAGCCTGTTTCGTGATTTGTCTGCACGGTAGAATCGCTCGAATATATTGGGAATATCCTCCTCCGGTATGCCGGTTCCGTTGTCGCTGACAATAATTTTGGTGGTATCTTCAGTTCCCTTAACACTTACCTTGACCTCTCCGCCCTCTAGAGTATATTTCAATGCATTTGACAGCAGGTTTACCACTACCTGGCTTATCTTATCCCTGTCAGCCAGTATAATCTGTGTACTGCCTGAAAAGTTAATCTTGATCCCCTTTGCTAAAAAGTTGCTTTCGAAATTGTTAATTAGTGCCTTAACCAGATCAGTTACATCAAAACTTACTTTTTCAAGCACAAGATTCTCGCTCTCATATCGGGATAGCTTTTCGAGACCTCCAACCATTCTTCCAATCCGTACTATTTCTTCATGACAGCTTTTCAGCCTTTCTGTATCAGGCTTCCATATACCGTCAATCATTGCTTCCATATGACTCTGAAGTGTAGCTATAGGCGTTCTCAATTCATGAGCGACATCAGCGGTCAGTCTTTTTCGCAAAAGCTCCTGCTTCTCCAATGACTCTGCAAGGTGATTGATTGAAGACGTCAGCCGGTTTATCTCACTTGTACTGGATTCACTTGCGATTCTTTCGGAATAATATCCGTTGGCTATTGCCTGCGATGCTTCTGTAACTTTAGCTATCGGCAAGCTCAGTCTTCTTGCCATAATGCTGCCTATTACAAGGGCAAAGAAAAGCGAAAATACCCCAACTCCAATCATCAGCTTGTTTAAGGAATTTATAAATAAAAGGTCATGGTTACTGAGATAATACGGGCCGTAAGATCCAATCTCAACTACTCCCACTTGATTATATTCATATTTAATGGGGTAGGGAACCTCTGTGTAGTCACCTTTTATATAAGGATAACGACTGCTCACGTTATGAGCCATTTGCTCGATAATTCTCTGGCACATGCCATTGTTATGATCTGTTGCATCCCAAAGGACTTTGCCTGAGATATCCTTTACCTTTATAATAAGCCCATTTTCCAAGGCATTTACACCCACAGCTTCAATTGCTTCCATATTCCACTTGTCATTACTCTGGTACTGGGTGGATATAGCTGTTATGATTTCTCTATTCTTCTGCTCCTGATTATGCTTTACATAATCCCTGAAGTGCTTGTCCAGAAATATATTTGCAAGCACCATTATTAACAGAACACTGATAATAGCAACTAAAACATAGGAAATAGAAAGCTTTGTTCTTAAGTTTACAATCATACCTTAATCTCCTCTATAAAATTAACCTGATGTGATTTACCTACTCTCCTCCAAACCTGTATCCAACTCCATGAACAGTAAGTATATACCTTGGTGTCTTCGGGTCATCTTCAATCTTTTGTCTTAAGTTCTTTATATGAGTATCTACAGTTCTGTCATAGCCTTCAAAATCATCTCCTAATGCCATACAAATCAATTCTTCCCTTGTAAAGGTCTTCTTAGGATACTTTATCAGGGTTAAGAGTATTTTATATTCATTCGGTGTAACGTTAATAATGTTTCCGCACTTTTTAACTTCGTATTTGAGGTTATCAATAAAAAGGTCTTCGTTGTTATACGAGATAATATTTGATAGCGGCACAGGGCCATCGGCAGTTCTGCGCAGAACTGCTGAAACTCTTGCCACAAGCTGTCTTGGGCTAAAGGGTTTTGTTACATAATCATCTGCACCAATGTCAAGGCCTTTCAAAACATCTTCCTCTTCAACCTTTGCCGTAAGCATTATAATCGGCACTCTAGAGTTCTTCCTGATTGTTTTGCAGATTTCTTCACCTGTAACATCCGGCAGCATTAAATCCAGAACTACGAGGGAAGGAGCAAGCTTTCCGAACAGTTCCAGGGCCTGTTTACCGTTATATGCCGTATAAACCTCATACCCTCCATGTTCCAGATATGATTTGACAACTTCTACAATTTTCTCTTCGTCATCAACAACTAGAATTCTCTTTGTGCAATATGTCATACCGGATGCCTCCATTTTTTTATATCACTGATTGAAAAAAGCTCCCCTTAAAAGGAGCTTCTAACATTATTGATTACCTGTTTACATCATATCCCTGATCCTCTATAGTGTCTGCTATAGTCCCGGCAGTTACTTTTTGAGGATCATACTCAACTGAAACTTTTTTTGTCTTAAGGTCAACATACACATTATCAACACCATTTAAAGCCCCAACCGCTTTTTTTATACTGTTCTCACAGTGGCTGCAGGACATGCCCTCCACCGTAAGATTGTAGATTTCCTTTGTCATTCTTTATCCCTCCGAATATAAGTTTTATTATTTCTGTACCTTAAACCTCTTTAAACTAAGAGAGTTTGTAACAACTGAAACCGAACTGAATGCCATTGCACCTCCTGCTATTATCGGATTTAAAAGTCCAAGGGCTGCAAACGGTATTCCTACTATATTGTATATAAATGCCCAGAACAGGTTTTGCTTTATCTTGGTCATTGTCTTTTTCGATAATTTTATCGCCGTTGGTATGGACCGCAAATCCCCGCTCATAAGAGTTATATCGGCTGCTTCAATGGCAACATCAGTCCCTGTGCCTATTGCCATACCGATATCGGCTGTTGCAAGGGCAGGAGCATCATTGATGCCGTCCCCTACCATTCCTACTATTTTGCCCTGTTTTTTTAGCTTCTCTACTTCCTCAGCCTTGTTTTCAGGCAAAACTTCTGCCAGGACATTTTTGATTCCGACCTGCTTTGCAATGGCATTAGCCGTTCTTCTATTATCACCGGTAAGCATATATACATCTATACCCATTTTCATAAGGTCTTCAATGGCTTCCCTGGAGTTTTCCTTGACAGTGTCGGCCACAGCAACAACAGCCTCAGGTCTATTGTTTATTACCATAAGCATGGCTGTTTTTCCCTCGTCTTCCAAACCCGTAATAGTATTTTCTACATCATCAATATCAATTCCTTTTTCCTTTAGAAGTTTTCTTGTTCCAATATAGATTGTCTTATCACCTGTAACAGCCATTATTCCCTTTCCCGGAATAGCTTCAAACCTGTCAGGGTCAGGTACAGCGCCAAAATCTGCTTTGCCTTTTTCGTATATGGCAACTCCCAAAGGATGCTCCGAATTTTTTTCTGACATTGCCGCCAGTTTAAGAAGTTCAGTTTTCTCCATTTCACCTAACGGGATAATGTCTGTAACCTCAGGCTTGCCTTTAGTAATTGTTCCGGTCTTGTCTAGCACAATACTGTTCAGCTTGTAGGCCATTTCAAGGTGCTCTCCGCCTTTTATCAATATCCCGTTTTCTGCTCCTTTTCCTGTTCCCACCATAATCGCCGTAGGGGTTGCAAGTCCAAGGGCACACGGACAAGCAATAACAAGGATTGCAACACTGCTCACGATTCCTGCCGTAAAGTTGCCTACCGCCAGATACCAAACAAAGAAAGTAACTGCCGCAATACCTACAACAGCGGGTACAAATACACCTGACACCTGGTCTGCAATTTTCTGGATAGGAGCTTTTGAGCCCTGTGCATCCTCAACCATCCTGATAATCTGTGAAAGTGCTGTATCCTTTCCAACCTTTGTTGCTTCAAACTTAAAAGTTCCAAACTTATTAATTGTAGCACCTATTACAGAATCCCCGGCTTTTTTTTCAACCGGAAGACTCTCTCCTGTCAGCATGGACTCATCAATTGAAGAATTACCCTCAACAATTATTCCATCGACAGGCACCTTTTCTCCAGGTCTTACCACAATTACATCTCCTGCTTCAACATCTTCTATAGGAATATCCTCTTCAATTCCGTTTCTTAAAACCCTGGCTGTTTTGGCCTGGAGCCCCATAAGCTTTTTAATGGCCTCTGAGGTTTTACCTTTAGCTACAGCCTCAAGGTACTTGCCAAGGAGTATCAGTGTAATTATTACTGCTGCTGCTTCAAAGTACAATTCTTTCATCATCATACCCTCTTTATGAGGAGCAAAGAAGGCGTTATATATGCTGAAGAAGTAAGCGGCAGAAGTACCCATTGCTATAAGCACGTCCATATTTGCACTCTTAGCTCTTAAGGCGTGATATGCGTTCCTGTAAAACCTGAAACCGATGATAAACTGAACCGGGGTTGCAACAATCAGCTGGAAGTATTCATTGTGAAGAAACGCTATATCCAGATTCACCAGAGTAAGGAGCATAGCCATTATAAGCGGTGAGCTCAAAAGTGCAGAAGCTATAAGCTCAATCCTTAACTTTTTAATTTCTTTCTCCCTTTGCTCCTTTTCCCTGTCCCTCGATTCTTCTGCTTTTTCAGCCTTGTATCCAAGCGCTTCGATTGTTTTAACCACATCAGAAGTCTTGACTCTAGAAGGTAAATATTCAATGCTCGCCTTCTCGGTCGCAAGATTAACGGCTGCCTTGATTACTCCCTCCATCTTGCTGAGACGCTTCTCAATCTTTGCAGCACACGCAGCACAACTCATGCCTGAAATTTTCAGGTCAACCTTATTCTGTTCTTCCGGCGCTTCTTCAAGAATATCATAACCGAGCTTTTTCACTGCATCTACAATTTCTTTATAGGATGTAAGAGATTCATCAAATTCTATTGCTGCTTTCTCAACTGCAAAGTTAACATTGGCTTTTTTGACACCCTCTACTTTATTTAAACCCTTTTCTATTCTTGCTGCGCAAGCTGCACAAGACATTCCTGATATTTTAAAGGATTCTTTTCTCTCCATCTATTTCACTCCCTGTAATTAGTGATTGTTTATCCACAGCATCCCCCGCCGCCTGAACGTCCGGACGATTTGCCGAATTCCTCTGCTTCCCTTTTTAAGCCTCCATATCATCTTTTTCAATATTATCAACTACTTTTATATACCCATTAAGCATTCCCATCCAACACCTATATGGTTTATGTTTAGAAAGAGCTAATATTATAAGCTTAAAATGCCTTTGTTTTTGAACCCCATCCACTACTTGGGCAACAGTAATTTAATCTGTTGGAATTTTCCCACCTGCGAACCTGGCAGCCTTAGCACTTGCACTACAGCAACCACCACCTGAAAATGATTGTCCCGATGAGTCTCCCATACTTTGTAAATCCTTTTCGGAAACCTGAGTAACATCCGCTACAACCTTGATGTTACTGCTTATCATCCCCATCCAGCAGGTATATAAAACATCGCCCTCCACTTCGGGTGTAAACTCAATTATATTATCTCCCGGTTCAAGTTTTTTCTCAATATTGTATTTCGGTATTGTAACCGGGTTATTACATCCGTTCAAATCTTCCTTTTCAGCCTTTATCGTCCACTTTACAGGTATTCCTTTCTGGACAATAATCGGTGAATAACTGCCTGCTTCAAGCTTTGTGCTGACCACTTGGACACCATCTTCGATTTTTGCCACATTTGTTGTACCGGATGGATCTAATGCTGCAAAAGCCAGTCCATATCCCGAAAGGTTCAATCCCCTGTTCAGCATGATAACTCCCAGAATCATAACCAGCACTGCACTTACTTTCATCATCCTGTGTGTAAATTTGCCGCTTAGAAATGAACTGACCGCACCAAATCCGAACATCAAAGGAACTGTACCAATGCTAAAGAGGAACATGGATATCGCACCGGCAGCAAAACTTCCCGTACCCAAAGCATACAACTGCATGGCCTGCAAAGGTCCACACGGCATTAATCCATTCAACAGTCCAACAATAAGCGGCCCCTTTTTGTCTGCATTACCATGGACCTTCCTTCCCAGAAATTTTGGAAGTCTTGGATTAAGCCTTCGAAGCCATGGAAATATGTTCAGCATATTAAGCCCCATAATAACCATGAAAACCCCTGATATTACAGCAACTATTCCTTTGGCTGTACCTGAAAAACTTACAACTGAGCCTAATGCTCCGACAAGGCCACCAACCAATGTATATGAAATAACTCTGCCCAGATTATAAAGCACACTTGGTTTTAGTTTGGCAAAACGTGATCCATCTTCTTCAGATATATACTGTACACATACCGACAGGTTTATTCCGCCGCACATGGCTATACAGTGAAGCGAGGTCAATAAACCCACGACAAATAATATTCCATAACCCATAGACTGGTCAATCCGAGGTATAAAATTAAATCCTACAGTATTGTTAATAATGTTATATAGAGCAAAAATTACAATTCCAATACCAATCATCTGTCCAATATTTCTTTTGTTTTGTGTTTTATCTG
>JAAZCB010000903.1 GCA_012513545.1 Clostridiaceae bacterium | reverse complement strand
ATTGGCAGATGAATTATGCTATCCGGAATTTTAGTTTATGCAGGTCATATGTACCTGCTTTTTTCTTTTTATTTTCCCTGCAATTTATCTTGTCCAAGTTACTGACAAATAGCCTGTCCGATAACAAGATTCTGGGTCTCTTTGTTTTATATTCAACTGACTTTCATTCAAATAATCATATAAACCATTTAAATCATTACAATCCGAGTCAGCGATAAACATCATAATAGCCATTGAGATTTTTCTTGAGTTACTTTCATCTAAATGTTTCTTATCATATTTCATGTCTCCAAAACCTGGACCAAAACCAGTTTGACCTATCATGAATATAGAAGATGAAATAATTAATACAGCAATACAAAGTGCTATTAAGATTTCCCTTATCCACTTTGTTTTATTATATATAATTAAGAAAATTCCCAAAGTTATAGGAATACATAATAAACTAGCCAAAAGGGCTGCTCTTGATCTAATGTATTCAATATATGTTGGATAATCTACACATATATAATCCAAATAATTATAATTATAGTCCAAACATACTACTAATGGACCCCAAATTATTAAAAGTATCCCTAAAAATATAGCTCCGTTAATTTTAAAGAATAAAATATTTTTAATTTTCAAGATAAAACCCCTTTTCACTAGCCTTCGAATCACTTCTAGCCATGTATTTATTCTCACGTATCCCTTACCAAACAATCCGCACAAGGATGTGCGGCTTTCGGTGTATTTCGACTAACGTCTCAGGTATGTGACGGTCCTGAATCGGACCAGCAAAGCCCTTCTCCTTGGCGGAACTTGTTCCCGATGAAGGACTGTGGTACGGCATTCTTCATGGGATGACCTCAGAGACCTTCTTCGTGATTTACTTGTCCGTACCTTTACACATACCTATTGTTATGTAAAGTCGCATGCCTTCGAAGACCAGAGGCGGACAGGACGTCCGCCCCTCAAACTGAAATACTTAAATAAATATATTATATTATCTTTTTGGACACCAATTTCCATTTTGATCAAAGTTATATGATCTTTCTAAGCCGCATGCATTCCATACTAAATCGAAAGATGGTTTAAGAATTCTTTCAGGTCTAATATCATAATTTTCAATTATAGTTTCAGGTAATATAATATTTTCCTTATCAATACTATACTTATCAACAAATGAAAACCCAGCTGAAAGACCTAAAGTATAACCTTTTACACCTATAAGTGATAAAAAACAGAATAATGGCACTGTCACACTTAAACTCTTTAATACATTAATATAACTATTCAACGACTCAATTAAAGCTTCTTCATACCCTAAACTTGGGATTAATTTTTCTTCTTCATAAAAGGAAAGCATCGAATTATTAACAGCTTCAATAATCCCATTCCTATACAATTGTACATATGAGTATGAAGTTGTATTTCCACCAGAATAAGTCAATAAGCCCTCTAGGTTGATTCTATTATTCCACCCTGCACCTCTTATAGGTCTTAAGTTTGATATATTATGTTCACCGCTGATATCATAGCTAACACTTCTGTTAAAAGCATCTATTGGTATTATATGTAGTACGCATTTTGCTCCTTCATCAAATGGAATAGGTGTCTCATTATAGCTTAAAGCTTGTATTCTTTCATTACGAAATCTCTTAATCTTTTCTTCAATAATTTGAGATGATGTAAATGCTTCCCTAAGTTCAAAAGTATCTAAGGGATATTTCCCAGCTGAATTTCTTGCATAAAACTTGTCATGTCCCTTATAAATTACTCTATGCGGATTATTCCAGCTTCTTTGAATTCTAATAAATATAATAGATTTTGAATTTTCAAGTGTAATAGATTTAATACTTGTTGATATTCTAGGTTCTATCCCATCTCTTATAAAACTATCTAATCTTCTTATCTCACTATCTATATCCGAAAGCTCAATACCAACAATTTCTTTTGGAGTTCCATTTTCTTCATCTATTCCATAAAAAATGTCTCCACCCATTGTATTAGCAAAAGATGATATATCAGCGAGAAACTCCTTTTTTTCTTGGTCATTCCCACCTGGAAGTGATAATTTGTATTCGATACTCTTTCCCTCAGGTATTTCATTAGTCTTTAGCTGGTTAATATCATCTAACCCTATATGCTCGAATCCTTTATAAATCAAGCTTTTCACCTCTTTCAAAAATTTTTATCAAAGTCCTTCCCTAACACCCCGACACAGGATGTGTCGGTCTGCATGCGATTTTATATAACGGTCTGCATTTGCGACGTGCCCGAGGCTTAGTGACACTTCGACTTGCCGAGGGCATGTGGTGGAGGCCAATGAACAAGCTTGTCTTGTGAATGTTTTGGCCGTAAACTGTCAACGCAAATGCTT
>JAAZCB010000902.1 GCA_012513545.1 Clostridiaceae bacterium | reverse complement strand
ATTGAAGGAGAGGGCTCCTTTTTATCAAATAAGGCTCAGTTTTCTATACGGTCGAATTCTTTATTTCTCTCCGGACCCCATGAGTTTCATTCAATTGTTCCGCAGCAGGTAACAAAACCCATAACATACTATGCGGTCCTGTTCAGTCTTGACGAAGAGAAGGATGCATCAATATATCAATTATTGATAGAAACTCTGGAAACCAGAAAACAAAGCACCGCACCCGATGCTATGACCCGCTTTGCTTTTGAAGAGTTTTTGCGGCTATCCTTGTCTGAACAGACAGGTTTACGTATTTCTGCAGATCATCTGCTTGCAAGCTACTTATACCGCTGGTATACTCCGGGTTCTATTACCGGCATGGTCAGTTCGCAAAAGGCGCAAAGCTCTCAGCCATATATAAAAAAATCCATTGCCTTAATGAATGCTAATGTAAGGAAAAACTGTCAAATAGAAGATATTGCGTATAAGACCGGACTCTCCACAGAGCATTTTATTCGAATCTTTAAGGAAGATATGAAGATGACCCCGTATCAGTATTTTATACGGCTTAAAGCTCAGGAAGCATCAGCTGAATTGATTTCTACCCAGCGTTCAATTGCTCAAATTTCTGAAGATTTAGGATTCGAAAACCAGTTTCATTTTTCACGGGTTTTCAAAAAATGCACCGGCTTAACACCGAGCGCGTACCGAAGGTGTTATGCAGTAGCCGAATAAGGGCTGTCATTTTATGATTCAATCTTAACCCAGGTATGAGCGGTTTCTCCCCAGGAGAAGCTGTATGCAGACTCTTCATCCCATGAAAAACTTAGAACGCTGAGTTTACAAACCCGCAAATGTTCAGTGTTAGTCCTCAGCTGCGGCAGCGGATCAGGATTCTGTTTTTTTGAAAACAGAAGCGGTATGCCTTTTTGTGTTTTAAATATAGGAAATTGAGCAATACTCACAGGTTCGGGCTCTTTGTTAAAGAAAGGATGCTGAACAGAAACATATATCCATGAGCCATCGGTTTGTACCTCTCCCAATGAGAACAGCATGCCCGAATCCTGCAGCTGCTTTTTTAAAGGACTGAGTATACCTGTCATTTCACGTTTTGAACCCGGGAGGGATGGAAGAATGCTTACAGGATAAAAAAGAGGCAAAAAAGGGTAATACAGCTGTTTTTGTACAGAGAATTCCTTTCTCATGAGATTACTAAACTGAATAAGCCCGCTTACTACATTGCCGTGAGGAATTAGAGCAGTAAGAGTCAACGATGTATGCATTATCTAACTATAGCGTTTTTGCGTCAAAAAGTGTAGTATTATAGTATGAAAAAGTTCCGCGGTATGTGTTTTATTCTGATTTGCTGTGTTTTTATGTCCTGTTTTTTGGAGACACGATCTGATGTCATGCTCACTGCATCTGCATCAGAGTTCGGTCTTATTGCTCTTAATAAACAGGCCGAAAAAGCACGTATAGAAAAGAAAGATCCCTCGCCGTATCTATTTTTTGCTTTTTCAAAAGAGGTTTTTGAAAAAATTTCATCACTTTCAGAAGATCATAGTT
>JAAZCB010000081.1 GCA_012513545.1 Clostridiaceae bacterium | reverse complement strand
ATTGGCAAACCAATAGCAAATACACAGATATACATAATGAACGGAATGAATTTATGCGCAGTGGGAGTGCCGGGAGAATTATGCATATCCGGTGCAGGAGTGGCAAGAGGGTATCTGAACAGAGAAGAACTGACAGCAGAGAAATTCATAGATAATCCATATGGTGAAGGAAAGCTGTATCGCACCGGAGACCTTGCAAGATGGATGCCGGATGGGAATATTGAATACCTTGGGAGAGTAGACGATCAGGTAAAAATCCGTGGTTATCGTATTGAACTTGGGGAAATAGAGAGTGTTATCAGAAAAATAAATAGCGTAAAAGACGCAGTAGTGGTGGCAAGGTCTGATAGAGAAGGCGAAAAGTGTATTTGTGCGTATATAGTATCAAACGAAGAAATAAATGCAGGTAAAATCAAGGAAGCAGTGCGCATGGAACTTCCTGAATATATGGTACCAGGATACATAATGCAGATAAAGGAACTGCCGGTAACAAGAAATGGGAAGCTCGACAAAAAGAAGCTTCCGGAGATAGAAGTAACAAGTGAAAAGACATATATTCCACCGAGGAATGAAACAGAAGAAAAAATATGCAAGGTATTCGGAGAGGTTCTTGGAGTAGAATGGACAGGCATAGAGGATAACTTTTTTGAAATGGGAGGGCACTCACTGAGGGCGACGAGGCTAATCAACAGAATAGAGGCTGAAGCAGGGATAAGGTTGTCGCTAAGAGAAATCTTCAAAAATCCGACACCGGCACAGCTAAGTGTGTTGATTGAAAGTGCATACAAAGAGGAGTACACACCCATACCGAAGGCAGCAGAAAAGGAATATTACGAAATGTCGTCAGCGCAAAAAAGATTGTTCCTTATCAATGAAATAGAGGATACAGGGACAGCATACAATATGCCTGCAGCAATAGAAATCAAAGGCTCCTTGGATATAGAGAAGGTAAAGGTGGTATTCAAAACTTTAACAGAGCGGCATGAATCACTAAGAACAAGTTTTCACATAGTAGATGGAGAAACGGTGCAGAGGGTAAACGATGAAGCAGCTGTAGAAATTGAATATGAAAAGAGAGACATAAAAGATGATGATGACAAAAATAAGCTGCTTTCAGACTTTGTGCGTGCATATGATTTAGGCAAAGCGCCGCTTATGAGAGTGAAGGTTGTAAAAACAGGAGAAGAAGAGAACATTTTGCTGTTTGATATGCATCATATCATATCGGATGGTATGTCGATAAACATTATTAAAAATGAGTTTAACGCCCTGTACAATGGAATGAAGCTGGATGGACAGGCAGTGCAATACAAGGATTATAGTGAATGGATGAGGACACGGGATATCACACACCAAAAGGAATATTGGATAAAGGAATTTAGCGAAAAAGCCCCTGTACTTGATATGCCACTCGATTACAAAAGGCCGCAGAAGCAGAGCTTCAGAGGTAGTATTGTAGAGGGAGTCATTGGAGATGGAATAAAAGACAGAGTAAGAGACCTGTGCAGGAAAACAGGCGCAACAGAATACATGGTACTTTTGAGTGCGCTGATGATAATGCTGGGCAAATACAGCCGACAGGAAGACATAGTAGTCGGAAGTTCGATATCCGGGAGGATACATAAGGACACCGAGAATATAATAGGTATGTTTGTTAACACCCTTGCAATGAGGGGGAGGCCGGAAAAGGGGAAAAAGTATATAGATTTTTTGAAGGAAGTAAAGGAAACATGCCTTAAAGCATATGAAAATCAAGAGTATCCGTTTGAGGAACTGATAGATGCGATAGAGGTATCAAGAGATATGTCGAGAAACCCATTGTTTGATGTAATGTTCGTGCTTCAGAACAATGAGGAAGTTGCATTAAATGAAGGAGAGGCAAAGTTAAGAGGCACAGGAGATGAACATACGGTTTCGAAATTTGACCTGACATTTAACGTTGGAGATGTACCGGAAGGGTACAAGGTAGGAATTGAATATTGTACAGATTTGTATAAAAAAGAGTCTGTAATAGGAATGAAGGAGCATTTGGAAGCAATTCTCGGTGAAGTGGCGGAAAGTCCCGAGTTAAAGATTGACGAAATCAAAATGATAAGCGAAGAGGAGAAAAAGCTTGTAACTGAAAAATTTAACGATACCCTGACTGAATACCCGAGTGACAAGACGCTGGCAGAATTGTTTGAGGAACAGGTAGAGAAGACACCAGAAAATATTGCAGTTGTATTTGAGGAAAAAAAGCTGAAGTATTCGGAACTGAATAAGCGTGCAAACCAGCTTGCATACAAGCTAAGAGAGCTTGGGGTAAAACCGGATGATTTTGTAGTAGTTCTCGGAGAACGAAGTCTGGAAATGATTATTGGGATATGTGCAGTTATCAAAGCTGGTGGAGCATATGTACCAATAGATCCATCATACCCGCAAGAGAGAATTGAGTATATGATATCAGACTGCAAGCCAAAAGTAATTCTTGTGTATGATGCAAAAATAGACACACAAATACCTGTAATAGATCTTAGTGATAGAAATGTTACGGAAGGAAATCAAGGAAACCCTCAAAAGGTTAGTACAGCAAATCATTTGGTGTATATCATTTACACATCGGGCACAACTGGTAAACCAAAGGGTGTAATGGTTGAGCACAGGGGAGTTATACGCCTTGTAAGAAATCAGAATTATGTGAAGCTTGACAGTAATACAGTTATTTTACAGACAGGTGTAATGTCCTTTGATGCTTCTACATTTGAAGTATGGGGAGCATTATTAAATGGAGGAAGCCTGATTCTGACAGATAATGATGTGCTGATGAAACCGGAATTAATGGAAGAATGTATACTGAAAAACAAAGTAAATACTATGTGGCTGACAGCTACATTATTCAACCAAATCGTAGACTTGAATGTAAAAATGTTTGAAAGCCTGGAATACCTTTTGATAGGTGGTGAAAAATTATCGGAAAAACATGTGAAAAAGTTTAAGGAAAATAACATTAAAACAATCCTGATTAATGGCTATGGGCCAACAGAAAGCACAACTTTTACAACAACGTATCGGATACCGGATGCATTTGAGAGTATACCCATTGGAAAGCCAATATCAAACACTAAGGTATACATAATGAACGATGGCAACCTTTGCGGAGTAGGAATTCAGGGCGAACTGTGCGTAGCTGGAGCAGGATTAGCAAGAGGCTACTTGAACATGCGGGATTTAACGGAGGAGAAGTTTATTGACAACCTCTTCGGGGAGGGGAAATTATATAGAACAGGGGATATAGCCAGATGGACATACGATGGAATAATCGAGTACCTTGGTAGAATGGATGAACAGGTAAAAATTCGAGGCTATCGTATAGAGTTAGGTGAAATTGAGTGTGTAATCAGAAAAGTAGACTATGTAATTGATGCAGCAGTAATAGTAAGGGATAATGGCGACGGAGAAAAGTTTATTTGTGCATATATAGTATCAGACGAAGTGATTAATACAAAGAAATTAAAGGAGGTATTGCGTAAGGATATTCCGGAATATATGATACCTGCATTTATTATGCAAGTAGAAAAGTTACCTGTTACACGCAATGGAAAGATTGATAGGAGGGCGTTGCCATCAATTGAAGCAAAAAGTACAGCAGAATTTGTCCCTCCTGGTAACCCTTTGGAGCAGGAATTATCAAAGGTATGGTGTGAAGTATTAAATATCGAAACTGTAGGTGTAAACGATTGCTTTTTTGATCTGGGAGGAGATTCACTAAAAGCACTAAGAGCTATTTCCAAGCTATCCGGGATGAATATCTCGGTTAAGCTTAGTGAACTGTTTCAAAATAGCACGATAAGGGAATTGGCAAATTATATAAACTCCAGTACTACAGAGAAGCAGGAGGTTTATGATTGCAGAAATGGACAAATCTTTGCTGAAAGTATAGAAAACAATAATTCAACAAACGATGTAAAACGGATTGAAAAGGAACTGTTAAGCGATATTGCCAGAATGCAGAATGAGTTTGCAGCATGTATCCTACAGACTGATATTGTAAGAAAATACAAAGCTACTGGCGTACAGAAATATTTTATTACAACAGAAGGGTTGTCGGGCACATGTATTACTTACGATGGCAATGCCTCAAAGGAACAGATTGATATTTCATTAACAAGGTTGATAAATGAACAACAGGCTTTTAGAAGTGAAATATGTATGGAAAATGATACTGTTGTACTTGAACACAATACTTGTGATAAGGTTTTAAATATACCTTATATTGATTTGGCTGCTTATGAGTCATCAATCAGAGAAATACTTATTGGGGGAGTAATGGATTTCATTTTTACAACCCGGTACAACCCTGAAAAGAGTTTACTGTATAGGATTCTGCTAATACGAATTCAACCCAATAAAATCATACTGGCGTTACCTTTTCATCATTGTATGTTTGATGCAACAAGTCATGATATTATTGAGAGAATGTTTTTATCATATATTAGAAACCCGAATAATGAAGTTTATGGAAGTAGTTCGGGATCGTATTATGATTATAGTCAACAGCTATTAAATGGGCCAGTTAATGTTGATGAGGGAAAAGTAATAGATAAATACATTTTAAAGGATTACATAAAGCAGTCTAAAGAATTGCATGAAAAATTAGCATTGTATAGTGTTGATGACATTAAGAATTTTAGTGTTGAAATCAATGCAGAGAGGTGTATGAACAGGTATTCAATGTTGGAAACGGCATTTGCTATTTATTGCAGGTTACTTAAGAACTTTTATGAATTTGAGAGTATACCGGTTAAGGTAATAAGCTTTGGGCGACGATATGGCAAGATGAAATATTATGACACAGTCGGTGCATTTGTAGACTATCTTCCGATTTTAGTGCAGCTTAATAAAGGTAATCCGATTGAACATTTGAAAAGTGTTACTGAGAGAACTAAGTTTGCATCCGACTATTGTATTAATTTTGCATCACTGGCCTACCATGACGTACCTGGTTATAAGGATATTAGTAACATGATAAGAACTAGCATGCAAATGAGGGGGGCGGTGTTTAATTATCAGGGTATATCTTATGAGAAAGCATATGTAGATATGCAAAGTGTATTTTCAAATAATAATGACACATTTTTGAAGAAAAAGGAAAAACCACACGAAGTTAATATTAGTTTTACAGCTAGAGCTGAGAATAATATGTTACATGTAAATGTATCAATTCCTTCAAACATTCATATTGAGGAGTTACGAGACATCGTATTGCTTGAAGCCGAAGCAACTGTCAATTATCTAAGTTCAGAATTATAGTTTTTTAAGAGAGGTCAAATAAGAGAAATAGAGGGGAGATAATAATGGTAGGTGAACAAAGTCAAAGCAAAATAAACTTGTATAAACTATTAGCGGCCAGTACGATATCTGATCTAGGGAGTAATATTTACAAATTTGCTCTTGCAATGTATGTGCTGGATATAACAAAATCTGCAAGTACATATACAACCATAGCTGTATGTGGGTTGCTGCCAGGTGCAATTATCAGTATGTT
>JAAZCB010000901.1 GCA_012513545.1 Clostridiaceae bacterium | reverse complement strand
GTCCCATGTTCCCGGCGTACCACTAAAAACCGGACTATTAACCGGGTACTTTGTCCAGCTGATACCGTCCAATGACCAGGCATATCCAACTCCGGGATAGTTGTTCTGACCTGAAAAAGCAGAAGAACTGGTATACCAAAGCCGAAAAGTATCCTGATAGAAAATGACTTCCGGATCGGAAGCAGTTAAAAAATCCCACCTTGTGGTATCCGTAAAATCAGTTCCTGCCCCTTTCCGAAGGACCGGCCCGCCAATTCCTTCGAATTTTGTAAAATTTGTCTGGGCCTCTACCGGTAAGGTTAAGGTCATGAAAATTACAGTATAAAAAAGAAATTTCATTTTTAATAAATTTCAGGTTTTTCAGGACTTTTCAGCATAGCACAAACATTTTAATGCATGGTATCGAGGGGATGAAAAAGCGCTTTAGTACCGGGCGCCTTCGCTAAAGCTTTAGCAACAGCATCCGGAATGAGATCAGTCTGAACCGATGTTTTTGCAGATGCCCCAAACTCCCGAAAACCGGTGAAACCCTTTACCTGAGGCCTCCGGTGGCCATTATATTCAAAACAATGGGCCCGGAGATTGACCCTTTAAACATATCAGGCCAAATTATAAACTGCAGGCCAATGAGAAATAAAAGTGCTCCAAATATATTAATTACTATCGAAATCGTTTTTAATCTTTAATATTATGAAAGTTGTTTAAATTAAGATATTGTTCAAATCTGTGTCAGGTTTTCTTTAATGCGTTACAAACGTTGATGGCATGAAATCGCCGGGGACTGCGGGATAAATCCGGGATGGTCAGCATATCCTGATGCGTGGAAGATACTTCGCGTAACACCTGGGATGTAAAATCTGTCATTTTTTCAGAAAATCGATTTCAGGCTTTTTATAATTTTAATATTTCTGAAATTAATGTCTTATATTTTTGAATATCGCTCTTAAACCGATAGTGCACATAAATCCATAATGTAATTCCTGCCACCAATAAAATTACTGCCGGGATGAACAAGGTTGCACTGAAAATTATGCCAAAGATTATTGATAACAGACCCAGGACCAAAAAAATTGATACATAAAATGTTATTAAAAAGTGTTGGGTAAATGAGATTTCTATATTGGTCTCATTTTTGGCATCTGCCTGTATCATTTTTCCCTTGATAATAATATGATTACGGAGTATCATTTGATATGCATACAGAACCCGTTTACGTATTTTAAATGTTACTGAATCATTATTATCATGATCCGATCTGAATATAAAACCTTTAACAGATCCAAAGGCAGAATCCAGTTTCTTTGTAATCTCATCAGGATTACTTTTTGTTTGAGAGATCCATACTTTCATAGAACCCGTTTTTAGTTTTTTCTACCTGATGGCATAGTACATTACTGTTTCGAAATCAAACAGCTATGTAAATCTCCAAGTTTCAAAATATACACTCCTTTCCGGAGCGGGGATGTATTTATTAGTCCCCCATTTTCTAATGGTTCTGAAATCATTAACTGACCCAATGAATTATAGATCTCTACCCTGCCTGTAAAAGAATCAATTTTCAGGGTCGAATTACAGGGATTAGGATAAATCTTATAAAACTCTTTATTATCAACTTTCTCAATAAAGGTTGGCTGGGTAGAATAATAATACTGAAAACAGCCATCTAATGTCCATTCTGTCAAATCCTGTTTATACCAGAAGTATATTTTATCAAGCCTTCCTTCTGTATCATAAAAATATTGTTCAGCATAATCAAACAGGTATTGATTGTCACAATCAGGCAGAGACGAATTAACACAATCATAATTGTTACCATAATAAATAAACTCCATTAATCCATTTACATAATATGTAATTGAGTCGACCGAACGATATAAATCACCCGGGGTTGCCCTCCAGATTATAGATTTTTTACTATCTGAATTATATTCATACGAGAAAACATCATAATGAATGGTATCATTTAAGTCTGGCGCCAACATTAGTACTTTTAAAGTATCTGTCGTACTATTTATATATGTCTGTCTGCTTAAGTTATTCAACTCCCAGCTTTTTGAATCTTCATCCCAACTATGCGTTATTGCCAGGGTATCAATTCCATCGCCGGAGATATTGTGTTTTGTCTTTGAGACTTTCACCCACGTTTTTTCATCAAAATCAAATTCATATGATTTTGAAAGTGAATCCCCGATAGTACTTGTATAAAAATAAATATATCCTGAACTACTGCCTTTTCTTCCTCCGGAAAATATAGGCTCGAATGGAAGGGCCGGTATGTTTTCATCCATATAATAAACGCTCTTTGTTGCATAATTTACCGTATCTTCATCATACCAGTACGCAGCAACATCGATAGAATCCCCTTCGTATTTATTAATCATCAACATATACCGCTCATTTTCCAATGAATCTGCATAATAAATCATAGAATCCGGTTTAAAAACCGACGGATTCATAGCTACCTGAGCATTGCCCATTATAGAAATCATTGTAAATAATAATGTAACTGATTGTCTCATTTTTTGTTTTTTAATGATGAAATAATTTGTACGATTATTCCGGGCATGTGTTACAACTACCCGAGGTAATCCTTAATGGTATTGCAGGTTAAGTTTTCATTATATGAGCCTTTTATAGCTTATAGTATTTGTTGTAGCCGGCAGGAACTTCCCGGCTGGCAGCGAACCCGGCAAAACACTCATTTAGAAAAATTGCTGTCAAGAAAATCTAATATTTTAGTAGCGTATTCTGTATCTTTTTCAGGTTCATTAAAGCTTTCGGTCATAAAATGTATATCTCCTTCTCGAACAAATGTTTTAACATGCGCAGGTGCATGAAGAATTATCCTTTCAAAGTTGGAAAAGGGAACCTGAGAATCTTCTTTCGTATGCATTATTAATGCTGGTCTGTTTCCTAATTTCTCAATTTCCTTAACAGGTTTAACAGACCAGACATTAACTTTGTACTTAGCTAACGCAACCAAAGGCACAAATGGTTTAACCATTTTTGCCAGGAAAACAGGGGATTGATAAGCCATTAATTCATAAAAAACATCTTCCCAGGCTGAGAAAGCTGCCAGGCTTATTAAGCCATCTATTTCAGGTATTTCTCCAATGGAATTAATAGCAGTTGTTCCTCCCATGGACAAACCAAACACAACAATGGGAATGTTTGCATAGGTTGAGTCGTCCTTTATATGTTTTACAATTGCCTTAGCATCAAGATACTCTTTGTAGCCCAGACAAATCATATTTCCTTCGCTTTCCCCATGGGCCCTCATGTCGAATAGGATGGTAGCATAATTGTTTTCCTTAAAAAAACGGGCATGTCCAAAATATTCAGTTGCTGAAGGATTGTGAATTCCTGACATACATATAATGATTGCTTTGGGATTTTCCACCGAAACTTCCCAGGCTGAAATTTTCAAATTATCATCAGTTGTGACGAAAAAATGTTCTGCTTCAATTCCAAAATCTTCTGCAGTCCGTACTTCGTCGAAATTAACATGCATGTTAACCATTGAATTCATTACGAGAACAGGAATTGTTACCAAAAATCCAATAATCAACAGAACAAATCCAAGAACAATTCCCAATAAGATTCTTTTCTTTTTTTTCTTTTTCATGACTTAGTTTATAAAATATTTAAATACTCTTCTTGAAAGAAGCCTTGATAGTAAGGTTTTGTATGAAATGCAAGGAGCGCTTCCCTGTCAAGCCGCCGTTGCGAACATAGGGTTCCGTACTTGCCTTTATATTTGATTTTTGGAATCGCAGTCCAGTCTATGGTTTGAAATGGAATGTCATTGATTTTCATCTTGTACAGATTCAATAAAATTCAAAATATACTCTGCCGATGGCCTGTCCTGCGTTGACTGGCTTATATATTTAAATCGCAGGATACCATGTGTATCTATAATATAAACCGCCGGAACATTTTGAAGGGTTTTAGTACCTCCCCACTCTGTTCTCATCAAATCCAATCCTTTTGATACTTCCTGTTTATCATCAACTAAAATTGGCAGTGGCAGGGGTATATTTTTGTCGCCAAAGTTAAAGGTTTTAGGGTAATGGTTACGTACAAAATTCATCCACTCCTTTTGTCCGTCAGATAGTTTCTCAGGATCGGCCGGGTTTTTAGCATTTTCAATATAAGCGAGCCCGCCGGGGAAATTTTTTTCCCAGCTTGCAAGGGTATCCCTGTTATAAGGCAGCAAAAACATAATTTCCATGTTGTATTTCTCACGGATTTTTTGGGTTAGTTCCAGATCAGCAAATTCCGCATATTGATAAAAACAGAGCCCACACCAGTAACTATCATTATACTTCCCTCTCGTAGAAATAATCAATATATTTTTCCCCCTCAGTTCTTTTGTTGATAGCTGATCTCCCTGGTAGGTCTTTAAAGTAAAATCAGTGAATTTTTCCCCTACTATCCCTATTTTAACACCTTCATTTTGTGAATAAGAATTGGATAATGCCAATATTAAAAATACCGATAAAACCATACTGTATTTTTTCATAAGTTTTATTTTTTGTTTGTTATAATTAAAAAATAATTGTTGGTTAAAGATAGACTTAACTTTAATTTATAATAATAGCACAAGTCAATTATATAAATTAAATTGTTTTGATTTCACTTTTTTTGTTTGAATAAGTTTCTTAATCAAAATAAAGATTGTCAGCATTTCGTTCATCTCTTTGAACAGTTGCCACTTAATCGTTCGGGATTACGAAACGATTTCCTGCACCTCCTTATACATTCAGGATCTTGTGATGATTCGCATATTAGCAGCAGTAATTTTAATATTTTCTAAAAAAATAATGGTTTCATAATGTTTATCTATTTGCAGTTGGCGTCCTTACCAAATGTATGTTAAAGCACATAGTTTACAAAGTTATAGGCACATGCTTTACACTAAAATTGTACTTACCCTTGTTGCTGTTTCTTTTTCTCTTATGTCTTTTTCATTAAAGTATCCTAAAAATGCATTTCTGTAATACACATTCCAAATTCCAATTCCAATTTCTTCTGCACCAACACTTTTACCTATTAACCCTCGTGTAAGGTAAACCCAATATGTGGTGTATAAGTCCATTCCTTTATGCATTCAGGGAAAGGTCTTTCTGACCATTTATGAACCTTTGCAGGTGTTTCCAAAGCTAAGGCTTCTTAGGGCGTGCACAAAGCAGCATGCGCTCTACACCATGTGTGTGCTGTTTATTCTAATTCTAGCAGCTAAAATACCAAGTCATATTTGGCAATCCTTGTTCATCAACAATTTTTATCCAGCCTTCTAATATATATTCTATATTTTTAGTTTCGTCCGAACCACTATAATTGCAAGGATGTACATAGTATTTAGTTACCTTTACTTTTGTCCAAAATCCAACACATTCAATGGTCGGTTTTATTTCGAATAGGTCACCTTTTAGAGTCTCAATTAATTTGCCTTCGATAGATGGTGATTCTCTAAGGTTTAATCCAGTATCTTTTGAATAATATCCCACTAATAAATCTGAATTAATTATAAAAAATTCCTGCCATTCAACAAGTCGAAATTTTTTATTATGAATCTCTTCTTCACTGATCCATAATTTTAAAGAATCATCAGAAATTTTCACAAACCCTTCTTTTCTTTCTGAGTAGTAAAGTAACCTGTGTCCATAAGAAATATAGTGCACATCAGGCATACATCTTATTGTATCGTTTTTTAAGTTAATAATATATTCATTTATATATCCTCCATTCGTTTTTATGACATGGAATTTTGGTGATAAAATCCCAATCGTGTCGCCATGAGGTTTACCGAAAACTGTATAACCATTTTTTGGTCCAATGAAACTTGTATCTGAATATAATTCAACTATATTTTTTCCATTTGAAGGTAAGATAAATCCATATTGAATAAATTGTCCAAATGAAAAATTTGTGACAAAACTTACTGCCAATAATATGAGAGATTTAATCAGTATTGTCATATCTAATTTAATTTAGCACACAACGTTAAATATATGCAAAGTAGGCGATTCCAAAACAAATATGATCTTTATTCGGTCTTAAACATTGCCGCCAAAGGTCGGCGGTGTGGCCAGCAAGGGATTGCGGGCGATTTCTTAGCAAGATACACCGTACTTGATACACGACACAACCCTTGAATAACCTATTAAACCCCCATTTTGTATATTTCGTGTTATGGACAGGTTATTTTATTTTCCCTTTAATTATTCCTGTATATTCTGAGAATTCTTTAGTCCTTTCGTTAGACTTTGGTATAAATGGTTGTACAGTATCCTTTTGTGCTGCATTTTTAACTAATTCATCTATGTCAAAAGCTTCAAATGCGATTAAAACACTTCTTATACTTTCTTCACTTTTATTATAAACTCCAGTCGAAACTCCCACAACATCTCCTACTTGCCCGGAAGCCTTAGCTCCGACATTAGTAAAATCATTATAAATCCTTCGAGTTAAAACTACAGATTTAATCCATAGCCTGACGATAGATGTATCCTTGTTAGGATGTTGTGTTACCCATTTCTCTGCTTTATCTACTATTTGTTGAAAAACTGAGTCATTTTCAAAAGCAATTCCTGCTCTAGCAATATCAACTAATTCCAATTCTGCCAACTGTTCAGCTTTGAAATCAGCTGCAAAAGCTAAATATGAACCTTTAATTTCAGCTCCTTTCTGTATTCTGGATTTGTAATAATTATTTGGATCTGTAATTGGGATTACAACATTTTGATAATTATTTGGTCTAATCAAGCCAATACGAATTGGGTCTTCTGTATTCTTTATTCGTATGATACTACCTACCAAATCTTGAAATTCATATCCAGCAACGCCAGCAGGATATAAAGCTCGCTTTTTAAAAGCATCAGGTACATCTTTGTTGACAGGAGCATTTGCAAATTTAACTCCCGAACAACTTATAAATAATCCTGTAATAATCATTAAAATCGCCAGTTTAGTTTTTTTCATGATTACATCTGTTTTAATTATCCTATTAATTTGGCTAATAGGATTTGCCCCGTTTTTTAATTTGGTATCTGGATTCCACTATTTAGTTTTATACTTTCAAGTTGTTGCATTTTTTTAACTTGCCCGTAACGGTTTGTGCTATGCGCAGTACGGGATTAAAAGCGCTAAATGGTCGAGTTACAGTAATGTTTATTAAATGAGATGTAACTAAAACAGTACACGGCACTCAGCATTGCCTGTTAGAGGTTGTTTTTATTTTTCAGGTCGTTTTTTTTAGGTCTTTGACTTGGAAGATGATTGATAGAGCAAAGCCAATGAAGTAAACAAATGCCAGTGCTGGTTTCTCAAATTTTAGATTCTCAAAGTCAAATTCCTCAACTAAAGCAATACCAATAATGATTGTTGGAATCAGCAAAACAATTGATAGTCTCTTTTTATTTTTCATGTTTTTATGTTGTATCTAATCAAATCAATTAAGATTCCTATCCCCATTGCAACAAAGAAAAAAGTAATCATCCCTGACAAATATGAAATAAGAGCTTTTACATAGTTTGCAATTTTTCTTTTGTCAAAGAATTGTCCAATTGCATAAGTTGTATAAATAAATCCGACCAATACTTGGATTAGCATTAAGTTAGTATGAGTCAAGCCACGAATAATATCAAATACTGAATAAATTAACATTCCAATACCCATCACAAAGCAAAGAAGTACTAAAATTTCATAAAAATTAAAGGAATGCTTCCTGAAAAATAATTTCACCCATAATCCGATAAACAGAGCCATAATAATATTTGCATAACCATAATTTTCCTGCACCCATTTTAAGATTGCAAGTGTTGCTAAATCTGTATTGTATAAAGCTTCTCTGGCGCCATCTATGATTCCATCTTCAAAATGAAAAATTCTGACTATTATTGTATATATCAGAGAGGTAATTAATATAAATACAATCGGTTTTACCATTCGATTTCTATCCTCAGAAATAAATACTCTAATACTATGGCCTGGTCTTATCAGCAATTCCTTCATCGTGTATAAAATTCCTTTTTGGAAATTTAAAACACCTGCAATTTCAGACAAGATATAACGCCTGTTTATCCTTTCTAATTTTTGGGGATGTCCGCAATTAGGACAATAATTACTCTTAAATTCAAAATTGCATTTTTTGCATGTATTCATTGGTTCTTATCTCTTTGTAAATCATTTTTAGTTTTTGAACTTTATTGCGAACTGACTTTGCCTTGCCGCCAACGGTGAGTATAAGAATAGTAGCCG
>JAAZCB010000900.1 GCA_012513545.1 Clostridiaceae bacterium | reverse complement strand
TACTGTTTTAAGCCACTTTACAGCCCGTAGATTTGGATATCCTGTTTCATGAGTGGGATCATATTTATATTCACCTTCAATTTTGCCAACGTGGATTTGTTTATCCTTTTTCGATGGATATGCAATATAGTCTCCTACTTTCATCTCATGGCAAAAACGATATAACTGTCCAGCACTAACTGGTACTGATCCGGGTTTGTCCTCTGGATAATTAACTGCTATGGCTTTCTTAAATGATTCACGATCCGCCTTTATTTTTTTAAGATCACCCATCCTGCTCCAACCCAGAGCGACGAAATTCTTTTTTAAAAAAAGACTATCGGCGTCGCCGGTTTTGCCTGCATGAATACCCCAAAGGGTTTTTTCCTTATCGTTCATTTATTTATCCCCCAATCGTTTGCTAACAAATTGATCTTTCCTTACCCTTTTATATTTTATAAATCATTTAACTCTGCTATTTTCGCTATCGGAATTGTAGATTAGCTTGCAATATATCCATAACCAGTTATTGCTTTATCGACAATATGATTAAATACAATATCGAGCTTTTGTTTAAAAATTACTCTGTCATAGCTTTGGGGTAATGTTTCATCTAGAATGTCTTGAACTACTGATTGCACCTTTAACTTGGGCTGTTCATCTTTATACCAGTCCACAATAAGCAAATTATTCTTCCGTTCTGTTAATGTTTCATAAAGCTTTTTAGCAGATAACTTAACTTGCTGCTCTTCCTTTTGTGTAAGCTTGTCCTTCTTAAGCAAATCAAACAGTTCCAACTCTTCCTCTGTAAGGTTCTCCCTAATATGCCGTTCTTCTTCTTCCTGCATTTGTTCTACGAATTTGAGCAACTCCCCATAGAAATTCTCATTTTCAGAACCGCCCGCATTATAGCGATCAATAATATTTTTATACATCTCTGAAAATTTTGACCTGGTGACGTTTTGGCTAAGCATTGCTTCTAGTTTTACTTCGATAAAAGCTCTCAAATCACTTATTTCTACATTTTTATAAGGCATTTTCCTGAATTGTTCTCTGATTTTGTCTATATCAAGCTTAGAAAGATCTATTACTTTTGATTTTACAATCGCGTATTCACCTTTTGATTCGCCTATACCTCCTGCTTCAATACTTTGGTCTAATAATGAACTGATCCTGATTTTCGCGTTATCAATTTTCCCCTCATCGATAGTACCATCAATAATTCCCCTTAGATAAAGAACTACGCCTAATAAGGGATTATCCCATGAGGATTCAAAAATTTCCGGCTTACTTGCTTCATATAAATTTTCTGCCAGATTCGAATAAACTTTAAATTGATTTTTATATTCGTCATTTCCGAGTATAAGATTTGCGTATTCCGAGAAGTAGTCTAAGTTTTTAAATATCTCATTGCTCTCGATAATTGTCTTCAGCCAAATACCTATCGAACTGCAGAACTGTTCGGTCTCAAATAAAGTCTGGTCTATTAGATCAATTAGATTTTTCACATCTTTAACAGGCATTTCATCGGAATCATCGGAAACTGCATACTGGCCCAGAGCCTTTTTCATATATTTAAAAATATTGAGGTAATCAACCACAATACCACTTGTCTTCCCAGGGGTCACCCGGTTTGCTCTTGCAATGGCCTGCATAAGGGTGTGTCCTTTCATAGGCTTATCCAAATAAATAGTGGATACAGCCGGAACATCAAAACCGGTCAACCACATTGAACACACAAACACCAAAGAGAGTTTGTGCTCTGGATTTTTAAAGTGGTCTTCAATATCAAAACCATTTTCGTCAATGGCATTTATTCTATCTCTGTGAAATTTAATATTTAATCCTTCTTTGGCAAATTTCTCTTCTTCACCATCTTCCGCACTTATAACCACAGCCATTTCAATCGAATTCATATATTTTACAATTCTTTTAAGTGAGGCGCGTTTTACCTCATCTGGCTCATTACCAATTTGCTTATTTAACTTCTTTATTTCTTCATTCCAATGATACTGCACCTTATCATACATTTTAACAGCCGTAAATTTATCAACTGAAATGACCATACCCTTCCCTAGATAACCCCGGCGTGGAAAATGATAAACAATATCCTTGGCAACTGCTTCCTGGCGGTCGTCACGCTTTAAGACTTCTATTTCATGACTATAATGTTTTTCCAGCCTTTTTTGCTCTTCATCAGTTAAATTTTCACTTTCAATGATATCGGTGAAATCATCATCTAAATTTATGTTAATCAACCCAACAGTCGGTACTCTCTTGGAATAAAAAAGTGGAACAGTGGCACCATCTTCAATAGATTGGGCAAAATTATATTCACTTACATAATCGCCAAACCATGCATTGGTTAGCCGTTTATTTCCCAGCAGTGGGGTTCCGGTAAAAGCGATATATTGAGCATTCTTAAGACCTGCACGCATATTATCGGCAAGATCTTTGTACTGCGTTCTATGTGCTTCATCTACAATAACGATTATGTCATCACGCTCGGAAAGAACCGGGTATTTCTTTCCCTTAGGGTATCTGAACTTATGAATTAATGAGAAAATAAATGGTTTATTAGTCTGTAAATATTCCCGAAGCTGAGTACTGTTTTTCGGGCGGACTTCCTCTTCTTTGGAGAATACTCCTGTACGTAGAAAGTTTTTATAAATTTGCCCATCCAGATCATCTCTATCGGTGATAATCAAAAATGTGAAGTTTCCTTTAAACTTACGGTTTATTTTCCTGGCAAACATAATCATTGAATAGCTTTTTCCGCTGCCCTGTGTATGCCAAAAAACGCCCAGCTTACTGTTGCGATTTTTTCTATCTGCAAAAACATCTATAGCGTTATTAACTCCTAAATATTGATGATTCTTTGCTATTATTTTGGTTTGCTTCCTATCAAATAGGATAAAGCTTTCTATGTAATCAAGGAGATTATTCTTCCTAAGCAGACCGTTAACAAAATACTGCAAACTTACTCCATTTGCCTTTATTTGTTTACGGTCTGGTTTTTCCTTTTCATCTTCAAGTTTCAGCCATTCAAAGAAGTATTCATATTCTGCTTTACAGCTGCCCAGCCTTGTTTCAAGCGCATTTGAAAGAACACAAATTTGATTGAAGAAAAATAGCTGCGGAATGTCTCTCAGATAATCAGTTAAATTTTTATCATAGGCACTTTTAACCTTAATGTCAGAGTTTTTAAGCTCAATAAAAACCATCGGCAGTCCATTAATATATATGATAAGATCAGGACGTCTGAAATAAGTTTCACCCTTGATCCACATTTGTGAGCAAACCGTAAAGTCATTATTTTTGCTAGTGTTAAAATCAATAAGCTTCACATAGTCAGTTTCATTTTTGCCGTTCTTCTGATATTCAACCTTTATTTCATTCCTAATTTTAATGTAGTTTTCGTAGTTAACCGCCATTAATTCAGCACTTGACCTGGTCATATTAACGGAATTTGCTATACTTTTTAATGTATTTATGGGGATTTGGGGGTTGATTATCTGAAGCTGCTGCAAAAGAATTTCCGGAAGCACCACTTGCTTTTTATTCTCTCGATGAGTGCCGTCATTCAAGTCTTCTGGGTCTAATGTGTAGCAGTTGATATGCGAGTAACCAAGCTCTGGTGATGTCAAAACTTCAATCATAGCCTTTTCGATCATATCTTCAGTTATAATCTTAGCCATTATATCCCCCCTTGGAGTTTAGACTTCTAATTTTCCGCTCATAAGCCGCGGCAATAATAGGTCCCGCTGCTTAATCAAATTATAATTCTGTGTTTTTAAATTGCTCATTAGGAGTTCAAACTTGCCAATTTTTGCTGTGAATACTTTGATTAAATTGTCATCGGGTAAAATGACTTTAATTTTACTCATATCTTTTATTGGTAATTGTGGTTGCGCAGAGCCAGATGAATACAGTTCTATAGTTTTTTTCACAGCTTCACTTTTTAATAAATGATATAAGAAAACAGAGTTAATCTTCCTGCTATTTTCCCGAATTATAACCATACCGGAATTTATGCGAATATTATCAAACGGTATGAACTTGCTATAAAAGGCAAGGTTTCCAACTGTCCCTCTTGTAGTTATTAGAATATCATTTCTTTGGAGTTTACCTTTTCTAAGTAATAGGTCTTTTTCTTTAGAAATAAAGTTATTAGTTGAAAAATCGAATCCATCCTTAGTAACATTTCCGGTATTAAGGAACAGACAATAACCATCATTTGAAAACTCATGTTGCTTTGGATAATTATTACCTCTATCACCATCAACAATCTGCGTAATATTACCTAAACTTTCAATGGTCCAATTTCCTGGAATACCGTTGTTAAACCTTACTTTTTTATAATTCGGAAAACGCATTCGCACAAACCACTCTTTATAAATCTCCTCGGCAGCCTTTTCTAAGAGCTTTATTCTTCGTCTGTTATTTTCAATTAAGTCATCGTAGGCATATAATATGTCTGCTATCTTTTGTTGGGTCGGTAGTGAAGGGAACTTGATGCGTATTGATTTTATCATTTCGGTGGTTATGCTACCTCGGGTGCTGCTCGCGTCAGAAATTAGCCGCAATTCTTTATATCTATTAGTTAAATTATAGAATAGATATTCAGGTATCAATGTGTCTTTATCAACTCTAATGGCAATTACTGATTGGTTAATATACATATCACTTTTTACTAAAGAAGTTTGTCCTCTTGTTCCGCCTTGCCCCGCACAAGCCATAACTATATCATCACATTTTGCTAGTCTTGTTGATGAATTTTTTACTCCCTCTTCTGTAATAGTCTTATCAGTTCTAAATAAATATCTGTTTTTAGTCTCACCGGATGAAAGCCAATAATATTTTCCATTCCAATAATTATCATTTGTAGTAGATGGAGTCCCGCCGCTATAAATATTAGTGGTTATCTCTTCTAGCCTCATTTCTCTCCATTTACTCATAACCATTCACCAGAATCATAAGATTGTCAGCTATTCTTTTTTCAAGCTCTCTTGCATTGGTGTTTAGCTCAGTTAATTCTTCATTTAGAGTAATAAGTTCTTGTTTAAATTCTTCCTCTGTAAGACCATCTTCTTCAATAACTACTCCAACATATC
>JAAZCB010000899.1 GCA_012513545.1 Clostridiaceae bacterium | reverse complement strand
TATTTCAAAAAGTCCTTTGCAATCGCAAACAGTATCTGCAAAGTAAACCTTGTTTTTTTAAAGGTATAGTACTCCCTTACCTTATTTCTCCTGAATGTATCTATAAGACTGGTTTCCCTGTTGCAAATGGTAATAAAGTATTCATCCATAATGAGTATGCCAAGAGGTATTGTCTCAAACTTCAAATTTTTCCCATCCTCATATACATACGGTATGTCTACTACAAGCAGCGTTTGATTATCCTCAACATCTATCCTTGGTTTTTCCTCTTCATCAAGAGGGTCTCTCAAAAAATTAGGCAGAATATTGAGGCTGTTTTCAACACTGCTCAATTCCTCCTCTGAAGGAGAAACAATATTAATCCAGCATCCCTTTTCAAACTTTTCTATTCTGACCGGATGCTGCGAGGTTTCAAATGTTTTGAATATTTCTATCATCAATACCACTTCCCACATAAAAAATTATATTTGTATACATTAGAAAAGGCTTCCACACGAGCGGAAGCCTAATAATATATTTTACTTATATAAATATACCCTTCTTCCCTCGTTGAGTTTTAGCACTATACAGCTTAGGTCATCTAAACCAGCTACATTAAGCAAAACCTTAATCCGGTAGTGCTTGTTAACCCATTGGCGTCTTTCGACGTTTCGGGGCAGCAGCATTTTTCTGTATAGGAGCCTCACCTAACAAAGATATTCATTTGATAATATCATTATATTCAAATAGGTATATGTGTGTCAACATAAAAATCACTTATTTTGTACTATATATACTGTCTTAAAATCCCTACTTTTTTTTATCTATATAATATGAAGGTTGTTTCATATCAGCAGCTTGATTGTAGACAGAGTTTGCCTTTCGACCCATATTCATTTTCCTTATCTCTTCCCCTATGGAATCTAAAAGTTTTCTGGCTTTCATATTATTATCATTTTCCATTTGACTTATTTCTTTTGAAATATCCAGAATATTTTTGACTGCGGTCTTAAATTCTTTCACACCCTTATATGAAGCCTCTTTCACTTCATCAAGGCTAGAAACCCCTAGTATCTGTTTCAGCCGCTTGAAATATACGCCAAAATCATCGTCTAATTTGGTAATTGCATCAATTTTGAGTTGTTTATTTTCTATAAGCTCTTCCAGTTTTTTTATTTCCTCACAATCAATAGCCACAGCCTGCGATTGTGTAAGAATATATAAATCCTGCAGCAATACATATTTTTTTTGAGATATTCCCGAAAGTCTCTCAATATACTCCTCAGGTGAACTTGTCATAAAACCTCCCTATTTTGCTACTTCTGAAGTCTTTAAAGGCTGAGTTTTTGCAAGCTTTACCGCCTGTCCCCATGTATCTCTAAGTTCTCTTGCATAATTCAGCACCTCTTGAAGTATTGATTTGTCTTTTTTAACATTTGCCTCTATAAGTTTTCTGTCCATATAGTCGTATATAAGGTCCAATCCCTGGGAAACTTCGTATTTCATATCCAGGGTTACACGGAATTCACGTATAATAGCCTGTGCTCTTAATATATTATTGTTGGTTTTATCCAAACTATTCTCTTCAAGACTGCTCTGAGCAATCATAATAAACTTGACAAGACCATTATAAAGCATCATAGTCAGCTCTTCATGAGTAGCTGTATTTATTGAGTTTTCCATGTATTTGTTTTGTATTTCATTAACTGGCATATTAGTACCCTCCAACTTGTTTTATTAGGATGATTTAGTAAGTTTTGAAGATCGTTTACATTATCCAAATGGACTTGGTGTTAAAGTTAATCAGCCTCCCTGAAATTGAGATATCAGCCAGTTGCTTTGAGAGTTCATATTTGCTAGGGCTTTTTCCATTGCAGTAAATCTGGCATAAAGAGAATCTTCCTTCTTGATTAGCTTTTCCTCAAGTTCACGTATTCTTGTGTCATAATCACTTATCTGCTTAAATATGGTGTTATTAAACTCTGAAGTATCATTCGTAATT
>JAAZCB010000898.1 GCA_012513545.1 Clostridiaceae bacterium | reverse complement strand
ATCATACCAAATTCGAAAGTACAATGCTTGCAGAAAATGTTTAAGGTGTGAGTCTATTTGTAAACATGGAGCAATTAAAATAACAAATGATACATACAAGATTGATAAAACTAAGTGTTTAAAATGTAAAATATGTGTTACTGCTAAATACTTAGATGGTGGTTGTATGATGTATAAATATCTATTTGTATCATCAGCTAGAGTTCAGGAGGACAATCGATGAAATTCAGAGCGCATGAAACCTTTTATATAAGAAAAGGATGGTTGAACAAAGGATTGAAAAATATACATAAAGAACCAACGATATTTTCTGATAGGGAATTGGTGCAAACAGATATACTTGGGATTGGTACGAATATGGTGAAATCTTTAAGATATTGGATGCAAGCTGTTGGGCTAACTGAGGAAGAAAGGGTTGCTAACCAAAAGCCTCAGCAGTTTACTCGTTTTGGAGAAATAGTTTGGAAAAACGACAAGTATTTCGAAGAACCTGGCACACTATATTTCTTGCATTATAAGCTTGCATCGAATAAAGAATTAGCTACAGCATGGTATTGGCTGTTCAATGAATATAATGCAAAAGAATTCTCTAAAGAAGACTTTTTAAGCGGTTTAGACGGATATATAAAATTCAATGAAGGAGAGCAAGAAGTAGCGCTAAGCTCCCTTGAAGCAGACTTTATTTGTTTAATTAGTACTTATGTACCAAAACGTAGGGGTATAAAAGAAGAAGTAGATCCTGAGGATGTCATAGAATCTCCTTTATGTGAATTAGGTTTAATTGAATATAACGAGAATAAAGATATTTATTATAAGAAAAGCATTAAGCAGGGAAAAGTACATCCCTTAATATTATTAGCCGTTATTCTTGAGCAATATGAACTAGCAGAAAACAAAAATAGATTAAAGGAGATAAAAATTTCTGACCTACTTGAGAAAAAGTGTAATATAGGTAGAATATTTAATATGGATTTAATAACTTTAAACTATTACCTTGACAACTTGCAGCAATTAGGTTACTTAAAAGTAGTAAGGACTGCCGGTATTGACGTAATACAACTCAGTAAAGATATTAGGTGGGATGAAGCACTGCAAAGCTATTATAATGAGATAAATTCTTAAGGATAGAGGTATAATAATGAACGAAAGAAAAAACACATTATCAGAGTTTATCAGTACTGCTCCTGAATTTCAGTATTCAATAAATCTTGAATATGATTTTAACAGCGACACAAAAATAAAAAACTATATTCTAACATCTAGCGCTATGGAGATTATTGAGCAGGTTTTATTGAGTTACAATACTTTTTCAAACAATACAACAAGAGCACGAATTTTAATAGGGCCTTATGGAAAAGGTAAGTCGCATCTTGTACTCGTAATTGCTTCAATCCTGTATAGAAGGGATACAGAGCTTTTTACAGGTATATCTAGTACTATGAAAGAATATAAGCAGGAATTATACGATTTAACAAAGAGTGTAATAAACAAATCATCTAGATTATTACCTGTAATAATATCGGCAAATAGCCTTAGTATCAGTCAAAATCTAATGCTTGGGTTGAGAAAAGCGCTAATTCGTGAGGGGTTGGATGAAATAATACCCGACACGTATTTTGATGCTGCTGTAAGTATGATAGATTTATGGGCAAAGGAGTATAAAAGTACATACACTAAACTGGAAACTGAATTAAATATTCCAATAAAACAATTAGTTCAAAAATTAAAGGAATATGATAAGTCTACATACGATTTATTTACTGGTATTTTCCCAAAACTGACTTCAGGGAGCGAGTTTAATCCTATTCAAAACAAAGATGTTTTAGATCAGTATAAGAGTGTTATTGAAAAAATTAAACCTTTAGGTTACGACGGTATATTTGTTATCTATGATGAGTTCAGCAAATTTCTAGAAGCGAGTGTTGACATAAATTCTGCCATGGAAATCAAACTTCTTCAGGATATAGCGGAGTATTGTAATAGAAGTGGAGATAATCAACTTCATATAATGCTTACATCGCATAAGGACATTGATAACTATGTTGACAAACTGCCTAAAGAAAAGGTTGATGCATGGAAAGCTGTTAATGAAAGATTTAAACATGTTAGCATAAATAATCTTGAATCTCAGACTTATGAGATAATGTCAAAAGCAATTATTAAAGAAAATGATAAGTGGAATATCTTTAAAAAAGAAAATGAAACCCTATTTGAAGATATAGCAAAGATGGCCAGCAGGAGTCAATTGTTTAATGAAGTTGAAAGGGAAATTGAATCAAAGGTTGTTTATGGCTGTTATCCTCTTCATCCT
>JAAZCB010000008.1 GCA_012513545.1 Clostridiaceae bacterium | reverse complement strand
GTACGTTTTTTATAGGCTTTTTTAACGGATGTGTGTGCAGTAAAGGATTGCGGGCTACTTTCTTGTCCACCGACAACGAAGTTTGAGCGGGGTAGAATGTTCAATTAACCACATCACCCGCCTGACGCAAAGCCCGTGTTAGCTGCTGGGCTTCTATGGTTTATATGGTTTTTCTTTCTCGTTGTTTTTATAATACTCTGAAATAATTGAAAACTGTTTGTCTGTTAAAAGTAAAGTATGTAAATCGTTACCAGCATAAAGTAAATAAAATTGCTCGTCAATATTTTTGGTTTTAATTATTTCGTTCACTTTCTTAAAAAAGTTGCGTGGTGCTGTGTCCCAAAATAAACTTTTGTCTAAGTCATTTTGAGAATATAATTGAATAGTGTCTTCGTTGATTAGGATGTCAAATGAGTTGTTGTCTGAGTTAAGTTTTTTCACTTTTAAATTAACTTGTCTTTTTTCCAAAAGTTTATTGAGATTTGGAATAAAAAAGTCAAAATTAAATTCTGCAAGCTCTTCTGCGTCAATATGAGTTATTTTAAAATTGTCGTCATCATATATGTCAAACGAGTTTTTAAGTTGGATTTTAAGGCTGTCTAACTTTGAACTGTCAGCATATTTCAAAAATTCGTGGTCAATAAGTTCTGTCGCATAAATGCTGTCTGACTTTTGCATATTGTCTTTTTGAGTCTGCACGTTTTGATTGCAAGAGATTAAAAATGTCGAGAATAATAAAATGGTGATGTGTTTCATCGTGTCAGTTTAGATTTGCCTTTAACGTTTTGCCGCTTGCGAAGGCGGGGATTTTTAGCACTGAACTTCATAAGAAGCACAAAGCTTGATTTTGGCATTTCACTGTCATAGAAGCACGAAACTCCCGCTTTTGCAAAACGGCTGTTAGCAGATGTTGTTCTTTCTTCCGTCATTCTGTGTCTTCTTCAAAATTCCAATTTATAAAAGGTAGTTTTCGTTTTTGGTTTACATTCCATAGTCCGATTTGAATCCCTTTTAGTTTTTTTGATATATTGGATAGTCCAATTTGAAGCCCTTTCATTTCATCTGCGTAGTTCCCAATAATACCAAGTTGAACTCCTTTTGTTTTGTAACCACTGTTAAAAAGCCCTACTTGTAAACCGTTCATATAGTAGGCTTCATTAGATATCGCAGCCATTACTCCATTATGTTTTTGTGTAGAGTTCCCAAAAATCGATATCGAAATACCATTAACTTGAAAGTGGATTTGCCCAATTAATCCTGCTGTCAAACCATTTGTCAAACAATGGCAAGCAGTACCTGATAATGATAAATTTAATCCGTTTATTTTTTCAGATAAAGGCTTTTGTTCTAACTTTACAAATGCGCTGTCGGTTTCTACAATTGGGCTTCTTGGCATTAAGAGTAATGGAATTCCTATCCCAATTAACTCCACTTTAATTCCGTTCGTATTCGTAAATCTAGGTGGTTCACTATTAAAAGTCCAAAGTCCGACTGAAATTCCGTGAATGTTTATACTGTCTTGATGAAAAGTCCAAATTGGAAAATAATTCTTTCTCTTTTCATCTTGTCCATATGAACTAATTGTCAAGATTAAAAAAAGAAAAGTCAATATGTTTGTGGTCAGTTTCATACAATATCTGCTAACAACTATTTTACGCACCAAATATACAACATTCGTATAGCTAAATTTTTCACTTTGCAAAGGTATATTATTTTTTATTATTGTTCGGTAAGAAATTTAAAATATTTTTGCTCATTTTGCTTAATAAAAGAAGGGTCGGGGCGTATCGCATACGTCCATTTTTATTTTTGGAAATTCGATTTTTGACGAATGCAATTCGCTCGTACGATGATGGGGTGTAGCGTAGATGAAATGTTTGATTTATATATTAGTTCGTCAGATTTTAGCTTTCGCTAGCGATTTGCGGTTCATTTTCCAATACTGTCAAGTTAAATGATAATTTTGTTTGTTTTAATAAAGGTTCAATTCTTTTCTCTGCAAGTTCTATATATTCTTTGCTTATTTCATATCCTATAAACTTTCTGTCTGATTTCAAAGCAGAAACGGCAGTTGTTCCGCTTCCCATAAAGGGGTCTAAGATAATATCGCCTTTGAAAGAATAAAGTTGAATTAGTCTGTAAGGAAGTTCTTCGGGAAATGGTGCAGGGTGTCCTATTCTTCTTGCACTTTCAGCATTCATTGTCCAAATTGATTTCGTCCATTCCATAAATTGCTCTTTTGAAATGGTATTTTCTTTTTTACCTTTTTCTCTTTTATAATCGCCTTTAGAGAAAACTAAAATATATTCGTGAATGTCTCTCAGTATCGGATTGGCTGCACTTTGCCAACTTCCCCAAGCTGTTGAAGGACTTGCACTTGCTGCTTTGTTCCAAATGATTTCACCACGCATATTGAATCCAATATCTATCATTATTTTAGATATATAGTCAGAAAGTGGTATGTATGGCTTCCTACCAAGATTGGCTACATTTATACAAGCACGTCCACCATTAACTAAAACTCTATAAGTTTCTTTAAACGCATTTTCCAAAAGTTGAAGATACTCTTTTAGTGATAAATCTTCATCATACTCCTTTGAAACGTTGTAAGGAGGAGAAGTAATCATTAAATGAACGGAGCTGTCCGGCAACTCTTTCATATTTTCTGCCGAACCGAAAATGAATTTATTTTCTAACTTATCCGGAAAATCATTTTCGTTTTTATCAAGTATTTTTTTGTTTCCAAGTTCGGTATATAATTTAGAATTATAAAATTTCGAGCTATCGTGATTGATTCTTCCACTCGTTCCGAAAGTGCTTGTTTCTGTTCCTTTTTGTCTTTTAGCAGCCATTTTCTATTGACGAATTAAAGTTAAAAATTT
>JAAZCB010000897.1 GCA_012513545.1 Clostridiaceae bacterium | reverse complement strand
AATAAGGTATAACATTTTAAGAAAGGAAGGAACAACATGGTTGAATTATTTATTGACGATAAAGCTGCAAAAAATGAACTCGGAAAAAGACTAAAACAGGAAATAAAGACAAGAAGACTTAAGTACAGGGAAATATCAGAAGGTACGGGCTTAAGTTATGGTTTTATTTCAGACCTGGCAAACGGAAACTATTTTGCTTCAATTGAAACGCTTTATAAACTAAGCAAATTTATTGGATTTGAACTTCATACGTTATTAAATGGATTAGAGTACTGGATTCAACTTTCAGGACATAAGTTTGAAAATGTGGAACTTACACAGGAAGAAAAAGATTTGTATCATGCTTTACTTGAAAAAGAAATAGAAATTTATAGGAGTGCAGATAAATATAGGGAAGGTTTGCCTATAAATACCAATCCTAATGGTTACAGAACTTTGCCAAAAGGAATAAAGTTAAGTAATATTAAAATAGATGATGATTCTATGGAATTATACGGAATCTATAAAGGTGACACCATAACAGTTAGTGAAGATAGCATTGAGCCGAAGTCGGAAAGAGTATTTGTTCTTAAATATGGAGAAAAGACTATGGTTAGAAAGGTTTTTGTAGATGGAGATTACTTAATACTTATACCTTTCAGCAGAAATAAAAAACATGAAATCGAAAAGGTTCATAAAGATGAAGTAACTATTATGGGGCAGGCAAGTGCTGCAACAATTATTTTAATTTAATACAGGAGAAGTAAATGAAAAACGAATATATCTTTACCATTGTTGATGATGGATTTGAAGAAGTCGCAATTGAATCTGTAGATTTCATAAACAATAAATACATAATAGATTCAAATGATGGTAGATTAAAAATTAATGGCAATGCTTACTATTCAATTCCCAGCAGTAGTCTATCTACATATTTTAAAGGCGGGCTTGGAGAACACATGTATTGCAATTTGCTAAATTTAAATTGTACCGATGCTGAAGATTTTTATCATTTGACTGGGCGTTGTTGCACATATGATATTATAAATTGTTCAGAGACTGAAAAAATTGATGTTAAGGCAAGTTTCCAAAAGGGTTATACAAAATCATTTATGCATTTCTTAGCAACCAACAAACCAGGCAATAACGGCGTGAAAATATCAGAAACAAAATATAAGAAGAACTATCAGGCTGAAGGAATTAAAACTGTTGTATGTGTAGATTTCTTCAATGATTCAAGTATTCTTCCCAACATCTATGAGATTCCATCTGACAGCAATGAAGTAAGAAATTACAGTACAATTTCTATACCATATTCAGGAAAAACAGTGTATAACAAATATAAGAAAGATATTTCAAATATAATTAAAAATCAATAAGACTAAATGACCTGGAGCCCCCACTGAGGCATCAGCTATAACCGAATTTTTGCAACAAGAAGCCTATATAACATATGTAATCCATAAAAGCGTTGGAAATACTATATCAATAATTTTTATTAACGTATATATATGCTTGCATTGTGCAAATATATACAATAATCATGTATTTATATAATGGGAGGCAGAATTAACCGTCTCCCATTT
>JAAZCB010000896.1 GCA_012513545.1 Clostridiaceae bacterium | reverse complement strand
TATTGAAAGTCGCGAATCTCTACAAAAGCAAGCCATTTGTAGGACTTTCTACAATTTTTGTTATTCTGTTTGCTTCAATGGTTTTTTCGGAGACTACTCCAAATAATGATCCAAATCATTACAGTACAAAAAACAGTGAAATATATTCCGATATTATTGCCGAAGCACAAAGTACCAGCGTTCCACCGGTTACAGAACAGCCCTCTATTTCTCCTTCGGCTCCGTCTTCTACGCCTTTGACAGTCCCTACACCCTTAAGCACACCGGTTGTGGAGAAAAAAGAGAAGAAAGCCGAAGAGCCAATTGTAAGAAATAGTACCACAACAACAATAATCCATAATAATACGAATATTAGTATAGCAGGACAGAACCAAACAACCATTATAGGAAATGAGAACAACATCTCTTTTGGTCCTGAATGATTATTGTCCAAAAAAGCATATTTGAATGGTGATATAAATGAAAAAGATTTTAATGAATTTGATCTTATCCTTTGCTGTTATTTTGTTTTTTTTGCAAATGCCCGTTCTTAAGGTCTTTGCAGTTGAAACAAGATTGGAGGCTAAAAGCCTCAATATAGAAAATATCAGGCAGGAAACCATAAACGGGGTTCCCTATATTCCACTGAGAAGTTTCTTTGAGGCTCTCGGGTGGGAGGTCACCTGGGATTCTAAAACAAAAGAAGTAGTCTGTGCTCTAAATAATGAAAAGATACGTTTTATTGCAGGAGAAAAAGAGATTAAAATAAATAACAGTCTTGCTCTTATGGATAATTCCCTGTTAATTATAAGCAGCAGGAGTTATGTGCCGCAAAGATTTATTGCAAGACAATTCGGCTTAAAAATAAGATGGAATAAAAAAGATAACATAATAGTTGCATCAGTCAATGATACTTCAAGCGTCACAGTTAACGGCGGCAATAACATTGTAATTGTTGGAGACTGTATTATTGCCAATATATTCGAACCCTGCAGCATCCAGACTCTAGATGACATGATCAGCCATTCTGACAGGCTTCTTTCTTCCGGCAATGCCAGAGAAGCACTTACAAAATACATGGAAGTCCTGGAAAACATATCACAAGATGAAGCTCCTGATGTATATGCACATGTTATGAATAACGCTGCCAACGCATACAGCAAACTATCAGAATACAGCAGCACCAAAAGCAATATTCTGGCTGCAATTGAATGCTACGAAAAAGCTATACCTTTTTACCGAGACAACAATGATGAATCAAATTACAGCATAATACTGAATAATCTTGGAAGTGCTTACCGAATTCTGGCTGATGTAACCGGCGATAAAACCTTTGCTGATAAAGCTGTCGGGAAATATATCGGAGCTCTGGTTTTTTATAACAAAACTCAGTATTCTCTGGATTATGCCATTATTCAATATAACATGGCAAAAGCCTACAGTTTGTCAGGGGTTAAAGGATTGTCGGCTGAATGCTGTCTGAATGCAAAAGGTGCCTTCGAAAAAGTCCTTTCCGACTATACTATAGAGGAAAACCCTTCCTGTTATGCAATGATCCAGTATAGCCTTGGGGATATTAATTTTATGCTCGAAGATATGAATCCTCTTGAAGATAGATCTGCAGCTGCAACATCATGTTTTGATAATGCCCTGAAAGTATGGACCGTTGAAAGTTATCCTCTTGATTATGCCAAAGTTCTAAGGCAATCAGGATATTTACATATAAATGCATATGGAAAATCGGGTAATCCGGAATATCTGAAAAAAGCTTTAAAAGCCTTTGAGGAATCACTCAATTTCTATAAGCCTGAACGCTTTCCATTAAAATATGGGTTAGTTAATTATGATTTGGGCAACACACAGATACTGCTGGCAGAATCAGGCGATATTGACATTCTGGCTGCTGCTGCGGTATCCTTTGAAAGGAGTTTAAAGGTCTTTAGTTACCCGGACTACCCCAAACAATATAACCTTACAATCGCTTCAATTGAAAAGCTTAAGCAAATGCAAATGAAAGTCGGTGTTTATAATGATGAAAAAAATTAATTTTTCAACCTTTATGCTGGTTATCTATTTACTCTCTTTACTATTTGGCAGCATAAAAATTAGTGCAGCAGAAGAAGAATATAAAGTCAGGATTAATGAACAGCAAGTACAGTTTACCATGTCACCAGTTATGGAAAACGGCAACCTGTTACTTCCAATCAGAGAGATTTTCGAGATTTTCGGTTATCAGGTTACCTGGGATGAAACAAATAAAACCGCCTCATGTATAAAGGCTGACAATAAGGTTATTGTCAAACTCAATAGCAGCTTGACAAGGGTCAACGACAATGAGGTTATCCTTAAGGCACCTGCTTCTATAAAAGAAGGAAGATTATATGCTTCCTCCGAAGTAATTGAACAGGGACTTGGGCTAACGGTAAATCTTGCGGCAAATGAAAAAACCGTGTCCTTTTCAACTAAGAACAATACCTCGGTTTCTTTATCAGGAAATAACAATTTTCTTGTTGTCGGTTCAAACAATATTATCAGCTTGAGCAAAAAATTCAGTAACGAGAAATTGGCTAAAGAAATTGAAGAAGCCGATACCCTCCTTCATAACAAGAATTACCTGGGTGCTATAAGAACCTATGAAAAAATTCTGAAAAATGTATCCAGCGAAATCAATCCCGTTGAATATATCCATACTATGGATAGTATGGGAATTGCCTACGTAAATCTGGCATGCCTTATTAATAAAGAAGAAAATATAGTTTTTGCAATATCTCTTTTTGAAGAGGTTCTTAATAGAACAGACAAAAATAAATACAGTTCATACCTCGCTGATGTCTATAAAGACCTTGGAAACGCATATACTATTTACAGCAGCATCAGAGATATGGAAAAAAACATTACTCTGGCCCTATCAGCTTTTGATAACGCCCTCACTTTTTATGACAAGGATACCGATAAATATAACTATGCATATACAAAACTTCTTAAAGCCTTTTCACATTATACTCTTTCCGGTTTAAAAGATACCTCCAAAAACCTCGAACAGTCTTTATTAAATTGTAATGAAGCTGTAAATATATTTCTTGATGCAAAATACTCAAAACAATATGCAGAGGCTAAAGAAGTCCAGGGAATAATATATATGCGTATTTACAGCAGCTCAAACAATACAAGTGACCTTGAAATGTCTTTTGCTGCTTTTAAAGATGCATTAAACAGCATTACTCCGGAAAAATATCCCAGCAACTATCTGCGTCTTCAATGCTATATCGGTATAGGTTATTTACAATACATGACAAAAAAGCCTTCCCAGGAAGTCTTTAAAATGGGTGTTGACTCCTTTGAAGAAGCCCTTAAATACTGCAGTCTTGATTCCACCCCATCCTACTACGCATACGTACATAATCAATTATCAATAATATATATACAAATGGCAAGTATTTCCTCCACGCTCGAAAACACCGAGAAGGCTATTTATTCACTGAATGAAGCCTTGAAGGTATATACCATTGAACAATACCCGTTGTATTATGCCAGTACTCAAGCCTATCTTGCCTCAGCATATATTCAGATGGCAGCAACAGGCAAAGATGAGTATACTTCAAAGTCAATTGAAGCTTTTGAGAACGCCCTGAAGATATATACTTCTGATAAGTACCCCGATGACTATTCAATGACAAACATTGAATTAGGGAAAACATACAATGTAATCATCACCAAAGATAATGCCCATGAGTATGCACCAAAGGCTTTCAAGTGTTTTAATGAAGCATTAAAATTTTATACAATGGAAACTGACCCGGTATATTATGCATACGCAAAATTACACCTTTCAAGTACATACTCATTACTTTCCGAACTTGAAATTGAGGCTCGGGAGAACACAAAAAAAGCCATTGAAGTTATCAATGAGGCAATTACGGTATTTACTTTAAAGGACTACCCCATGTACTATTCCATTGGCCATACACACCTCGCAAAGGCTTACTTCATCCTTTCAGATTATGAAGACACGCAGGAGAATCTTATAAAAAGTATCTCCTCATATAATGAAGCTCTGAACTTTTACACCAAATCTTCAATGCCTGATTCTTATGCACATATCCGAAAATTAATAGGAGACAGGTACATGAAGCTCTCCAAGGTATATAACACTGAAGAGAGTAAGAAGCTTGCTCTTACCAATTATAGGGAGGCTCTTGAGTTTTTTACACAAAAGGACTATCCCAATTTATATAATGAGATAACAGCCAAAATTAAGGAAGCTGAACAATAAACCTTTCCAAACCACAGTATAGGGATTTGCAAAAATAGGATTAGTATAAATCCCTATACTCAAATAAAGACCCGTACCGAATATATACGGGTAAAAACCCGGCTCCTTTAAATCATAAGGATTCTCGGTTTTTTCCCTGATATAGGTATTTTTTAGAATATACCACCAGTGACGTAATTAACAGCAAAAAAAGAAGGTGAAATAATTTGAAACTGTTTACAGACATAAAACTTGACAGGGCCTCGGCCACACCGCTTTATATACAATTGTA
>JAAZCB010000895.1 GCA_012513545.1 Clostridiaceae bacterium | reverse complement strand
TATGTGCCAGCTAGATATGTAGCTGAAGCATTTGGAGCAACTGTACGCTGGGATAGTGTAATTAAGACAGTTTACATTGATACAAATGGAAGTGTAGCACCTACACCACAAGGAACTAAAGACCCAATAACTGGTTGGATAAAAGTTGATACAGAAGGTGAGTATTCAGAGTATTTGCAGATTATAACATTTGCATCTGATACTGATATTTTGGTAGCTAGATATAATGAAGCGGAAAAAATGTTTATAGAAAAATATGGTGATTCAGACGTTGTCAAAAATATATTTAACTATGTAAGAACAAAGAAAACACGTAACAATTCAATAGAAAAAAGATTCTACTTAAATAATAAAGCAGTGGATGTTTTGGGCTCAGATATTTCTGTTCAAATAATAGTTTGGAAGGAAGGAGTGCAGTAAATTGGGAAGAAATCTTATAATATTAGTTTTGAGCATTTTAATTTGTGCTAGCAATTTATATGCTATAAGTGCACAAGACGATTTACCGAGAACAGAATTAGTTGATAAAGCTAATAGCGAATTGTTAAGTACAGGTAAAACATTTGAAAATTACTTTGGTAAAGAATTCAGTAAGGATGACAAATATAAATTGTCAACCAATAAATATCTTGTTGGCATGAGAAATCTTATTGTATATGGTGATCCTCACGGAGACTTTCAAGATGGTAGATATCGTGAATTAGGGTATTCAATGAACAATACAGAGGTTACTAATTATTTATTTCCTAATATATCTTCGAGTGAACCGCTTTGGAAAAGAGAATGGATAAAAGAACCATGGAAAAATCCTTATGTGTTAAGTAGATCTTGGGGGAAAAAGTATGTAAAAAATTCTACTTATGATTTTGATAATTATGTTGATTACAATGAAAGCATAAAGCTAGGACTCAGAGAAGTATATAGTGAAAAGGACTTTCTAGATGAATTTTTAAATAAAGAGGATCTATATAAATATGTACATGTATATCAACCACCGACCAGTTGGAGCTGGGGATTTGGTGTGATGTTTCATAACAATGGAAAGAACTATATGACTGTACCTTTATCACCAGAAGGGCTTAAAGGTGACATCAATGTAGAGTTTGAAGAAGCGTCATCAAGTATGGTGCCAGGTGATAAAGTACAAGTATTGATACAAATAAAATCAACCTATAAAACAAACTTAACTGAGGCAGATGGTAATGCACCATCATTTAAGTGGAAAATTACAGATAATGCTACAAATGCACCAATAGGTGCAATAAAGTACTATGGCTATGTTGAAAAGGATGTAGGAAATCTTGAGATACCCGCTAATGGAGAAACCGCACTTATGGCAGAGTTTCAAATGCCTGAAAAGGATGTACGCATTAAGTTCGAGATAAATAAAGATGGAAAAAATCCTTCTGAAGATTTTCTCGGCAATAATGAGCTGGAAACTGTTATAACACCAGCACTAAAAATAGAGGGATCTGGTGACTTTATTCTTGACTACAACGTGTTGAGCAGAAAAGTTAGATTCCCTTTAGTAGGGGGTAAGAACATAACTGCAAGACAATCAGCTCCAGAAGGAAATTTAATAGATGATGCTTGGGGAGCGTTAAATATCTATAATAAATCAACTAGTTTATTCAGGGATTTTGAGGACAAAAAACTCACTGTAGATGAACCGGCAGGTACAATAATAAAAAATCCAATAATTTATACAACAATACATAGAAAGGATGCAACACGTGATTTGACTAATAGCTATGATAATCCTCCAGAGAGCAAATGGTTGGATGGACCCGATTCAAAGACTGCCAGTGGGAAAATAACCTTTAGCGGTACTGCATATGCTAAGTATCAATATACTGTCACAAAAACAAAAGAAGATGGAACAAAAGAAATTAAGACAAAAACTGGTACAACAAGTGCAGCCTTTAATTCCGGAACAGATACAAGAAATATAACAACAAGAATATACAACGGCAAACCGTCAATACCAGCAAAGACATTTGAAAACAAAATAGACTACAATGAAGCAAACTACTTACAGAAAAACATGTTTTGGACAAGTGAGCCATATAAGTTTGATGTAGTACATTGGATGTGTCATCAGGATGAGGATGATTCATTATATGGATGGACAGCAGTACCGGGACGATATCAAAGAACCTTTACACAACAGAACAGCGGAACAATTAAGTGGACTCCAACAATTACAATGGAAAATGATTATAAGGAAAGTCGTGAAGCAGCTAGAACTAGAGATTACAGAAAATCAGAATATGACAAGGCTGTTTTTGCATCGGATATAGACTTTAAGTACGTTGATTATCCAATAAAATCAGGATATTATTTCAACCCTTCAGGAACTTATACATTTGATGTTGAAACAGTTACGTATAAAACAAACAAAAACGAAACCAAAGACCATAAAGACCTTGTGGATGCAGTTGTTGATTCCTTCCGATATGAATCAGATTTGATGTATATAAACAGCTATCAAGAACCTGTTAATTTGCAAAATC
>JAAZCB010000894.1 GCA_012513545.1 Clostridiaceae bacterium | reverse complement strand
CCGCCGTCAAAAAATCGGCCGTGGACTGCGCCTCTGTGTTAACCAGAATGGTGAACGCGTATTTGACCCACAGATTAATACCCTTTCGGTTATGGCTAACGAATCTTTTGCCGAGTTTGCTGAGAACTTACAATATGAAATCGAGACAGAGATCGGTTATAAGTTTGGCGTTATCGAAAAACATGCTTTTGCTACAATTTCTTATACTAATGATTCGGGGGAAATTGAAAATCTGGGATATGAAGCGTCAGAAAACTTATGGGGTTTTCTTTTGGAAGAAGACTTTATCTATAATACGGGAAAAGTAAAACAAACATTAAAAGATAAGATTGCTAATGATACGTTTACGGTGCCGGAGAAATATAAACATGTGGAACAGGAAATCAAACAGGTTATTCGCAAATCTCTCAATAAATTACCTATCCGTAACCATGACGATGAAATAACAGCTAAAATCAATAAAAGGATTTACCTGGGCCCGGAATTCGAAAGCCTATGGGACCGTATAAAATACCGCACTACTTATTCCATAGCTATGGATATTGATAAATTGGTGGAGAATTGCGTTACTGCAATTAAAAGAATGCCGGTAATTCCTAAAATTCGCTTAATTCAGGAGAGTGCCAGAATTGATATAAAACAGTCCGGTGTATCAGGAGAATTAGTTAATGTAAAAGTGATCGATCAAATCGAGATAAAACATCCCTTGCCTGATATTTTGCGCTATTTGCAAGACGAGACCAAACTGACCAGGAGAACGCTGGTAAAGATACTGCTGGCAGCAGATAGACTTGAGGATTTTAAGAATAATCCACAGAAATTTATAGAGTCAGTGTCTGAGATCATTAAACAGAAAATGAAGCAATTGATTGCTGATGGCATTAAGTATGAGAAAATAGACGGGCTGGAATTCTATCGGCAGGAGCTTTTTGAAATGAATGAGCTCAAAGGCTATTTGAGTTCAAATGCGGTAAAAGTGGAGAAAGCTGTTTACGATCACCTGGTATTGGACTCTGATATTGAGAAGAAATTTGCTCACATGCTGGAGCTTGATGATGATGTCAAAGTATATACCAAACTGCCGCCTAAATTCCAGATTGAAACTCCTATCGGCAACTATAACCCTGACTGGGCAGTACTCGTAGATAAAGATGGGATTGAAAAGCTTTACTTTGTGATTGAAACCAAGGGCAGTACCGATCCTACCCAATTAAAACTATTTGAAGAATATAAAATACAATGCGGAAGAAAGCACTTTGCAGCACTGGACACCGGAGTAATTTATGATGTTGAGAGTGAGTATGAAGAGTGGAAGATTGGGATTTAAATGAAGCCAATGTTAATAAGAGGAGACTTTTATGAATGTATTTCTTGATAGAAAATCTCATTAAAAAGCTGTTATTAAAAGTGGTCAGGGGATCATAGTAGGGAATAGGTAAATGGAACTATAAAAAGTCAAGAAACAAGGGCATATCATATCGGGGCGGTGCCTTTTGGCAATAATTCAAAAAGAGGGAGTTAATATGTATAAAAT
>JAAZCB010000893.1 GCA_012513545.1 Clostridiaceae bacterium | reverse complement strand
GCTGCAATCACTTGATTTACAACGGCATTTTGACTTACTCAGTCGGGGTGAGAAGAGTAATTTTATAGCTTAAAACGCTGATAATCAATATTCATATTTGTACTACTTTTTTTGATAATTCAACTTTTTGTGCTACCTTTATTGCTGAAATGTCCTTTTTATGGGCGTTGTAGATTCTTCGTAAAATTAATCAATTTTTGTACTACATGAAACATTATACAGAAGATCAGATCGCAAAATATATCAACATTTACTATACGCCAAAGGATCTTAAAATAAAACTAATGATCCTTAAAAGTCAGTTAGATAAGAATGGTGAAGCCATGGTATATATCCGTCTGAGAAGGTATGATCCGTTAAAAAGAAAAGATGCAAAAGAAAATCGTATTCCTACTGATGTCAGAGTAAACCCTAAATTCTGGTCTGCAAAAAAGGGCGAAGTGTTAAGGGGAGATTTTGATTATCAGAAAAAGAACCGACTCATAAAGGATAAAGAAAGTAGAATCAGCAATTACATTCATAATCCTGATGTTGATTATGTAATGGCACAATTGAAGAAGGAAGAATTCCTTATTATTGAGGAATTATTCCCCTCAAAGAGACTGCTGAAATATAAAAAGAGCCTGGTTGACTATATGGATGATTACTATAACAGACGCAAGAAGTTAGGTCATCCACATGGCACTATAAAGGAGTTCAAGACTGTAATGAACAGGATCAAACAATTTGATGACAGCAGAGACAAAAAGACATACTTACCTGATATTAATATAAGCTGGTCGGATGATTTCGAAGTATGGCTTACAGAGAAGGAATACAGTCAGGGTACCATTGAAAAAACATATACCGTTCTTATCACGGTCCTCTACTATTACTGGGAAATAAAGGATGAGAAAAATATCGATATGACGGATAAATTCCAGTCAAAGCTTTTTAAGAGAGGTGAAAAAAGTAAGAACAAACCCAATCCAATATCTGAAGAACAATTGATGGCATTGTATAATCATAAGTTTGATCTCAAAAATCAGGAAGTTATAAGAAAAATGATACTACTGCAATGTTTCACCGGGGTGCGATTTGATGACATAAAAAGAATCCGGCCTGAAAATATTGAAAGTGGGTTTCTGATATTTACCCCTAAGAAGACGGAAAGATTTGATGTTGAAGTCGAGCAACCACTCAATCGATATGCAAAAGAAATATTGGAAGAGGTAGGATTTGATACATCCTGCTTTAAACTGACAAATCAGGCATATAATCGTGGAATAGAGGATCTTTTGAAAATCCTGGCAGCAAAAGACGAATATAAAGATTTGAAATTCAAAACCGATCATACCAGTCACAATTTCAGGGACACTTTTATTTCATTGGCGGTCATTAAAGGAGTAAACTGGAAAAGCATACTGAAATGGGTTGGTCAATCTTCATACAGCATCATGGACAGGTACATACATCTGACCAAGCCGTTTGAAGAGAGTGAGATGAAAAAGATGTTTGGCTAACTTATACCATTGAAATACAATTTCTTATTTACATAAAAATTTTTTATAAAATTTTTTAAGGCCGATTTTCAGCTAAAGAATATTTTTCCCCAGAAAAAATTTTTCTTGCAAATTTTGAGCGAAACCTTTTTCTCCAGGTATTTATATTTAAGAGGTAATGAAAGATCCTGCGAATTACTTTTTGTAGTACCGACAGGCCTGGAAGCGGGCCGGGGCATTACGGGAGGAGATACCCGGGGGATACTTTTAACTAACTATATATGAATACATTACAATATAGATTTTTGTTTTTATCTCAATCCTTGAAGTACCGAGTAAAATCCTTGCTGCTAAGGGTTGGCTGTTATTTTCATCCATCCTGGTTTCATATTGATAATGATAGTATTTGCACTACTGGTAAAGTTATAAGGTTGGAGAAGATATATACTTATGAAGAAGAAGGCAACTTTGATATTGTACGTCTCACTGATGTCCATTTTGAAAGAGGTTATTTCTTCTGTAGCTTGTTTTTCTTCTCAAAGAATCAAATAGTAACTGTTCGTCATACTTTTCTAAAAGGAACTAAAGTTGCCTGGAGACTTCTTGACAACAAAGAATATGACGAGTTAATGTCCATGAGATTGTGGCAGCAGGTTAGCAAAGAAGAAG
>JAAZCB010000892.1 GCA_012513545.1 Clostridiaceae bacterium | reverse complement strand
ATTTCAGAAAGACAAAAGACATAAAGCAGCTGAAGCCTGGCTTAAACTAGATGAGTATAAGAAAGAAGTTTTAAGTTGTACTGAGCAATCATGTGGGTGGTTTGGAGTAAATGAAACATTTAATGAATGTCCGTTGTGCCATAGCGCTTTGAAGTCAAATGAAATGGTCAAACCCTGGGGCTTTGCTGCCAGGGAAGGTCGCAGTATACCAGAAACCCATGAAAGTCAGGAAATGTCATACGCAAGTCAACCGTCATACTCTTCTATGCCATCAGGCGGAATAATGATAGAAGTAGGGACTGCTGGTTACTTAAAGATGGAAAACAGAGAAAATCAGAAACTAGTTATTGTAAATAAAGGACCTGAAGAAAAGGGTTTTGAACTTTGTGAACTATGTGGATCTATAGAACCGAGTATAGTTAATTCAAAAGAAAGAGAAAACAGAAAGAGGCCATATAGGATACCTTATTTAAAAGATGATTCAATGAAATGTAGACATGATTACACTAATGTATTTTTAGGATATGAGTTTAATACGGATATGATGGTACTGGAAATAAAATTAGATGAAAGTAAGCTGGATTTGGAGGAATTGTATTCTATATGGTTAATTCCAGCGTTAACTACATTTGCAGAAGCATTAGCTTTGGCAGCAAGCATGGAACTTGATGTTGAATTTAGTGATATGAAGAGTGGATATCGTATAAGAACTGTTGGAAATAGTATGTATGCTGACGTTTACCTGTATGACAGTTTAAGCTCAGGTGCTGGATATGCCATAAGAGTATCTAAAGTGATAGATTCTGTGTTTATTAGGATGAATCATATTTTTGAAGGCTGTAATTGTACAGCATCATGTCCAAATTGCTTGCAGCATTTTTGGAATCAGCGAGTGAAAAGCAATTTAGATAGATACTTGGGTAATGATTTCTTAGAGTTTATTAGAAGTGGAAGACTTAGAATTGCTGTCAAGGAATATGAACAAGATATTTACTTTACACAAATTAATAGAATAGCTCAAATGCATGGTCTTGGTGATATTATAAAAAAGAGAATGGGGAAGTATTATTTGGAAACCGGGAGTGGTGATAGAGAAATTATTGTATACCCTGCAATGTGCAGTCTGAAGGTATTAGATGCTAATGATAAGATATGTATATCTGATCGTATGTGCCGGTATGCTATTTCAGAAGTATGGCAAAAAATAAGGCAGCAACTATAATGGGTAAGATTATTGAAATAATATGTTAAGTGTTGATTATATATATGAAAACATCGAATATACTTAGTGACTGTCATATAGCAAAGAGATCCAATAATACTTGATAAGAGAACATTACTGAAGAGTAGGTATTCTTTATGGTCTGAATGTATTGACTTAAAATGATTACTAAATTCTCCTGGTGAATTATACTTATTGCAAGAAAAATGTCTTTTGTTTTACCAGTATTGAATATAAAATATTAATATAAAGCTACTCAATTAAATTGCTTTTCGGAGGTTATAAGATAAACAGCTGATAATAGTAAGGAGAGGTTTTATATGGAAGGAGCATTACCTGAAACATTATTGATATATAATAAACTATTGTCTGATGAGCAGAAAAGCCATATTCAAGCTTTTCTTAAAGAAGTACAAAAAAAGAAAGAAAAATATGAACCAGAAGTTTTGTGGCAACTTGATCAGAAAATAGGTGGAATAGGTGGCTATTGTATGCCAGCTGATCCTAGAATAAATCCTTTTCCAGTGGGTTTAAATAGAGAATTATTTCGTCCACTACAATATGCAAGATCAGAAATTGACATTTGTGATATCCGTATGCATGCAAGGCATGTTGTGCACTATAGTGGAATGCATTTAGAAGCTGTACTGCGATTATTCTTAAAAAGTATAAAAATGCTTGGAAACTTAAGATTTTTTAACTCTACATTAGGAAAAGCTGCAAGCGAGATTTCTAGAATGAATATTTTTAATGATGTTATTATTGGTGCACTGTTTAAATTTATAATTTTATATAATAGAGCAAAACATGAAGTAAATATGTTTGAGGAAAGACCACGGATGTTTTCGGAGGTTGATGCTGTGGTGTGCTATTTTTGTGCGAGAATAATTGGACAAGAAGTACTTGTAGAGTTAGGGTATCCCTTGTCTTTCGATATATATAAGATAAATAATAATAAATTCGACTTTTAATCTTTTAATTATATTTTGGTTTTGGAGTTTAATGGTATAATCACTGGCCTTATCTTATACCTAATAATTGTAGTTAAAGATGACTTTGTAGTTGGCATAAAAAACTGAAGCTGTCTGGAAGGGGCTGTCAGAGAGAGTTTTTACTCACTCTGACAGCCTCAGAATTGCCTCTATAACTGAATATGATACTAATGTTACAACGTATCAGCTTATCCATTTTAAAAAAAATATGATTGCAATATTTCAACTTTGTAATGTTCACAGCCTTCATTCTTTCCCGTAGAGTACTTTGAGCATATATACTTTTTATTTCGTTCCTTTTGGCTCTGTATTTTCAGTTGCAAAGCCAACAGTATACTTTGCCGGAAAACAGGAAATTGGTGGCGTTTTCATTCATGGTTGTTCTCCTTTTTCTTTTGCTCCTGTCTATTTTAGCTGTTTTTCTGTGGTAAAACAAGTATTAGTCAAAACTTGTGTCAGTGCTTTGCTCCGGTGAGAACTGGCAAAATAAAAAATCCAGTAGTATAAAACCTTTTTACCAGATTAATTGATTAATTGTATGATTACTATAAAAAGAAAATATCTGAGGGAAAGACATCAAAGCAGGCTTTTAAATGTGTACAGAGAAGGCTTGTGAATGTAATATTCTCGATGATGAAAAATAAAACTGAATATATAAACCCACCTACAAGGAAACTGAAAGTATGGTATAATAAAAATAAGAATTACACCTTGAAGTTAAGGCACTGGCGACAGTGCCTATATGTTATGATACTTAAAGATTGTCTTATTGGGGGAAATGATGGAGTATATAATCAATATAAACCCTTTCTATGGAAGAAAGGATATTTATTATCTTCTAATTGTTTTAGTATTAAGTTTAACATTGAGCATTTTTGTTTTAAGTATAAGAATTCCCCTTTTGTTAATATCATTATTAATTACTTTATATCTGTTATTAGTTTTGTCATATAGACTTTATCCAAAGTGGAGAAGAATACATTGTCCTTTAATGTATAAATATGTGAAATACATAGCTCAAGAGAATATATACAGCCAAAACTCAAATGAAGGTTTTAATGGCGAAAGAGCTGTTTATTGGATGTTTTCAGATATATTCAAAAATGATACTATAGCTGCTAACCTAGTAGAGACTGCAAACAAAAATATAAATCATTTACATAGTGAACAAATAATTTCTGAGTATTTAAAAAAATACTTTCAATCTAATACAGAAAAAATAGTAGCTTTTACTAAAGTTTGTAAAAAACTATTACAGAAAGAGGAGTATTATAATTCGTTTATTATTCGATTTTGTATTGCAGAAGTTATTGGAACTGTTTATGGAAATGACGAAAAAGCTAAATATTTAATTGCTGTTTTATCTGATAAGGCAACATAGCTTGGCAAAATATAAAATATAAGTATATCATATACATATAAATAAAAACCTTAAAATTTGAACCTTGAAAACATGGCACTGTAAAAAGTGCCTACATATAAAACAGAAGTACTCTGACAGTTAAGGAGTATGAGTACGATAAGGTAGTGTTGGAAGTAGACGGCAATGGCTATGAGGTAGGCAGAAACATTTATGGTACAAATCTGGTTATGAGAACTGTTGATAACCAGTCTTACTACTACATGTATAACGGTCATGCT
>JAAZCB010000891.1 GCA_012513545.1 Clostridiaceae bacterium | reverse complement strand
CTTCAAGCTCAGGCCGTGAAAGATATCCTCTTGCCAGGCAATCACCTGAAATTGCAAGTTCTCCCGGTACTCCTATCGGCTGTAATTTCAGGTTTTTATTTATTACGTAGGCCTGTATGTTTGAAATCGGCCTTCCTATTACAGGACACTCTTTGAATTCTTCAAATTTATTAAAATCGATCGGATAAGCAATACAACCTATTGTTGCCTCTGTAGGCCCATAATGGTTTAGTACAACTGCCTTCGGATATAGCCTGTTGAATCTCTCTATATCCGACATATTGATTTTCTCTCCTCCTATCGCCACAAGCCTTAAGCTGTTTAAGACACCAGCGACTGAAAAGCTGAAGGTATTTACAATGGTGCTGAACATTGATGGTGTTGTCTTTAAATATGTTATTCTGTTACTCTTTATATATTCCAGCACATACTCAGGGTCCTTGTAATTCTGTTTATCTATCAGGTGAAGTTCTGCTCCCTTAAGTAAAGCGGAAAAGAATGCTGTATATCCGAGGTCAAAACACAAAGAAGAGAGTATTGCGGTACTGTCATTATTATCAATACCAAATTCACCTGTAAACCATGTCAGGTAGTTAACCAGGCTACTGTTGTCAATCATGACTCCTTTTGGCTTTCCCGTAGTACCTGAAGTATAAATTGTATACGCCAGGTCGCTGTTAAGGCTTACAGGCTCAAGATTGCTGTCGTCCCCAACGTACAGGTATTCATTATTAAGGTATATCGTGTCTATGCCGAAACTTATTTTCACGGTATTGTTTCTGGAAGTCAGCAAGACTTTAGCTCCACTGTCCTCAAGCATAAATCTTATACGTTCTTCAGGGTATCCGGGTTCAATAGGCAGATAAGCACCCCCAGCCTTAAGTACACCCAGTATTCCTACAACGGTTTCAATGCCCTGGTCGGCTAATATACCTACAATACTGCCATTTTGTACGCTATCGCCCAATGCCGTCCCAGGCTTAACACCTTTTTGTCTCAACCTTCTTGCGAGCTGGTTTGCTTTATTATTAAGCTCCCTATACGTCAGGCTTTCATCTTTGAAAGCAACAGCCTTATTTTCGGGTGTCCTTGTTACCTGCTCTTCAAAAAGCACATGAAATGTTTTTTCCTTATTGTAATGCTTGAACGTATTGTTAAAAGACTCAAGTATTCTTTCACGCTCGTCCTCAGGTATTATATCCAGGTCGGCCAGAACTGCATCGGGATCGCGGCATATTTTCTTAAGGATGTTAAGGTAAATATCTGAAAACCTTTGAATTGTATCCTTATTGAATAATTTTATGCAGTATTCGAAAATAAAGAGTATTGAATCCTCTTTTTCAGAGGCCTTCAAGCTCATATCGAACTTTGAAACATTATAGTTCATATCATAGGAGGTAAAGTCAGGATCTTCTTCTTTTTCCGACTTATCCTCCTCCAAAGCATTTTGCAGTATAAACATAGTGTCAAACAGGGGGTTCCTACCCATATCCCTTTTAACGCCTACGTTCTCTATCAATTCCTCAAACTGATATTCCTGGTTTTCATATGCTTTAAGTGAATTATCCTTTACTTCATTTAAGAATTCTCTGAAGGTTTTGCTGCCTTCAGGCCTGTTTCTCATTGCAAGAGTATTAATAAATACTCCAATGATGTTTTCCAAGTCGGCATGGGGTCTGCCGGCTATCGGAGAACCTACAACTATATCCTCCTGTCCTGTTAGCCTGTATAGCAATACATTATATGCCGCAAGTAAAAGCATGTAGAGTGTTGCTCCTGTTTCCCTGCCAAGCCTCATAATGTCATCTTTGAGCATTTCATCCGCAAATGCAACCACCCTGTCACCTTCAAAACTTTGATATGAAGGCCTTGGATAGTCTGTAGGAAGGTTTAAAACCGGAATCTCCCCTTCAAACACATTTTTCCAGTATTCCGCCTGTTTCTTAATAACTCCCTTTTCAAACAACGAATTCTGCCACTCGGAAAAGTCTTTATATTGAAGCTTCAGCGGCTCTGGCTCTTTCCCTTCGTAATACTCGTAAAACTCCTTCATGAGCAACTGCATGGATATACCGTCCGAAATGATATGGTGTATGTCAAACATAAATACCTGTTCATTTTCGCTTATATCTATAAGTCCGGCTCTCATAAGAGGTGCCTTCTCAATATCGAATTTTCTTACAAAACCGTCGGTCAGCTCTTTTGCCTTAAGGTCCTTTTCTTCCTCATTACTAAGGTTGTAGTATTCAAATTTGAAATCAACCTCCTTATGTATTTTCTGAACGGGTTTGTTGTCTATCATATGGAAAGACGTCCTTAATGATTCGTGGCGTTCAATCAGTCTTAGGAAAGCGTTTTCCACCCTGTCCTTGTCCATTGACCCTTCCACTTTGAAAATACTTGGCATATGATAACTGCCTTCCGAACCTTCAAACTGGCTTAAAATATACATCCTTTTTTGTGCCGAGGATTGAGGGTAGTACTCTTTTTCCTCAACCGGCTTGATTTCCGAGTATATGGTTTCCACGGAGTTCTTTATGTACTCAGCCAGGCATGCAATAGTCGGAGTTCTGAACATCTCTCTCAACGGAAGCTCTATATTGAAAGCCTTATGGACTCTTGAAATAAATGTTGTCGCCTTTAGCGAATGACCTCCAAGATCAAAAAAGCTATCATTAACTCCCACCTTCTCAAGCCCGAGTATTTCCTTCCACATCTCACAAAGCGCTTCTTCAACCCTGTCCCTTGGCGCTACAAACCTGACCCCTGTATTTATAACACCTTTTGGTTGTGGCAGGGCTTTTTTATTAACCTTACCATTCGGAGTAAGGGGCATTTTGTCAAGCTGTATAAAGTGTTCGGGAATCATATAATGAGGAAGACTCTTTGAAAGGTACTCCCTGATATCCGATATCTTCATTTCATTTTCGCACACAAGATATGCGCACAAAAACTTGTTACCGTCAGTCCCATCTTTTACCAGTACTACTGCTTCCTTGACATTTTTATTTTCAAGAAGCCTTGCTTCTATTTCTCCAAGCTCTATTCTGAAGCCTCTGACCTTAACCTGCTCATCACATCTTCCGATAAACTCAATATTCCCATCGGGCAGCCATCTTGCAAGATCTCCAGTCCTGTACATCTTCTCTCCCGGCCTGCAGGGATTATCAATAAACTTTTCCTTTGTAAGCTCTGGTCTCTTTAAATAACCCCGGGCTAAACCCTTTCCGCCAATACAAAGCTCACCTGTAACACCAATTGGCTTAAGAGAACTATTCCTGTCTGTAATATATATTTGTGTGTTTGCTATTGGCTTTCCTATTGTTACCGGCTCGTCGGACATCATATCCTGTTTGAAGGTTGCAACTACAGAGCACTCGGTCGGGCCGTACTCGTTAACAATCCGGGTATTCTCATTCAGCTCCTTTGTTTTCTTAACCAGAGCTATTCCCGTCTTTTCTCCGGCAAGAGTAACATACCGCATACTTGTCATATCTTCTTTTGTCATACACTCTAAAACAGCAGCATAAAGCGAAGGCACACAAACAAAGTGGGTGACCTTGTTCTTTACAAGGCTGCTTTTTAGAGCTACCGGGCTTTTTGCATCTTCATAATCCAACAATACAATTCTTGCACCCGACACAATAGGGGTAAAGAAGGCTGCAATGAAACCGTCAAAACAGTAGGAAAAGACCTGAAGACCTGTATCTCCAACTTCAAGAGCGTATTCTTCCCTTCTCCACTGCATGCTGTTTGCAATTCCTCTGTGCTCTACCATAACACCCTTCGGTTTACCTGTAGTTCCAGATGTATAAATTATGTATGCCAGGTTTTCAGGTGCTATCTTAACTTCCGGCCTTTGGTCGCTTTGCTTCTCGACTTCTCTGAGGTCATGCTGCATTTTAAACTTGCTGAAATAGGATAAGGGCTGTTTTTTGTCCACAAAAAGTACTGCATCATACCTGAACCTTGTAAGCTCGTTCTCTATAGTATGTATTTTGTCGGAGAACTCAATATTTTTGACTGCCGGGAATTCAGCCCTTAAATCTTCAAAGAATTCTTTCTTGAAGAAAAGCTCTATTGAATAATCTGTTTTTGTCCTGTAGCCCTTTCCCTCATTATCTTCCTTAAACTTTATTAATGCCTCTGAAAGGGCAGCTCTTCTGTCGAGATCCATTATATCTCCTACAAATATCAGCCCGTTGTCCTTTATTTTATCAAGAATCTTATTAAATACCTTCCTTGTGTAATTATATCCGCTGAAGCACTGTATAACAGAGTTTATAATAACTATGTCAAAGTCCTTCTCTTCTATGCTGTCTATCTCATGGGCAGCCATACATCCGAGTTTGATATTATTATGACCTTCTTCTTCAAGCCTTTTCAGATTTTTATTTATTATTACCTGTGAAAGGTCCGTACCATAATACATTCCTACAAGCGGAGCAATCTTGTACATGCTGAGGCCTGATGCACAACCTATTTCCAGTACCCTTGTGTCTTTATCAAGATAGGGCATGAGCTTCTTTAGCACATTTTGTGAGTACTCCTCCATTTCTTCAAAGGAGAGGTTTTCACCTGTAAAGCTTGATACCCATGAGCCCCCTTCTATATCATCCACTGCCTTTTGTCCGATAAATTCCCAGGTTTCCTTCATTAGCTCCGTAACGTCCTCTTCAGACTCTCCATAAACGTCATGGCTGTCAGTAAGGAGAAATATCCTTACTGAGGGTGAATCCCACTGGAGCCTGTTTAGTGTTTTTATAAACCGCTTCCCTGATATGACAACTTCTATTCCTGCATCATCTGTTAGAGTCCTCAAGCGCTCTTCGGGATATGAAGGATCCATTGGTACATAAGCAGCACCTGACTTAAGCACCCCTATAATGGATATGCAAACCTCCAGTGGGTCGTCATGGAATATGCCCACAAGTGAGTTTTCTTTTACCTGGGCTTCGTTCACCAGGTAGTTTGCTATGCGGTTTGCCCTTTTTTCAACCTCCCTGTATGTCAGAACCTGGTCGTTAAATATTATGGCTTCATTGTCGGGATACCTGTCAACCATCTCCTCAAACATCCTGTGAAGAAACATGCCCTCCGGGAAGGGTTTTGAAGTATTATTAAAATCCAGAAGCAATGTTTTCTGTTCTGTTTTATCAAGAATATCAATGTCACAAATTCTCTTGTTCATATCTTCAAGGGCTTTTCCCAATATGATTGAGTACCTGTCCCAGAGCTTCATTATGGTTTCCTGTCTGTAGTGCGCAGCATTATAGGAGATATTGATACCTAAAGAACCATTACTCACCGCAAATGAGAAAGCGATTTCATTCTTTGTTTCTGCAAGCAGTTCATCAGTTAATTTTGTATCACTGCTTATGCTGTCAATGCATAGCAACACCTTGAAAAGATTTGGCTCCTCCCTGTTAAATTCCAGCAGTTCAAGAATATTGTCCAATGGGTAGTGCTGGTTTTTAAAGCCTTCGGAGACAGTCGTCTTAACTTTCATTAGGAGTTCCCTGAAGGTCATTTCACCGTCTATCCTGTCTCTGATTGCTATAAATGTGTTGAAGCCTCCGCTGCTGTTTAAAACAGGTATTCCAATAGTAATATCATCTCTATCGGTGTATTTAAATAAAAGGGTTTTTAATGCACTTATCATCACAACCAGCAAAAGTGAATCCTGTCCTTTTGTGAGCAATTCAAGCCTTTCCTTCAAATCATTGTCAACTACTGCATTATAGGCGCCTTTCTCATAGGTCTCGCTTTCGCCGTAGTCTGTGGGAAGATTAATAACCTCCAAATCGGATGTAAGTTTTTCTTCCCAGTACTTCCTTGAGATTTCAAATTTATCTGATGATGGTACAACTACTCTGGCCATATTTCCTCCTTATTTATTATAAACATTTATTAGTAATCAAAGTTGTGTATCTAGAATATATCTGCAAAATCTTCGCTGTCAAGCTCATTTATAATATTTTCAGTTCCCGAAATCTCTGTTAAAAGTTTATTTCTCTCCTCCTCATCGAGAATTTCAATATTCGATAATTCGATATCCGGATTATCAGTTATTGTATTTATAACTCTCAGAAAGTATTTTGCAAACCTTTCCATAGTCTCTTTTGTAAAAAGCTTTATACAATATTCAAAATAACAGTATATAACTTCTTCATCCTTGTCTTCATAGGAGTAAAGTGTAAAGTCATACTTCGAGGTAGTTACAGTGGGCTTTCCGTAAGGCATAATCCTGATGTCTTCGAATTCCCTCGTGTCAATATCCATATTCTGAAGTGCAAACGATACATTAAACAAAGGAGGTCTGCTGCTGTCCTTACCCTGGTCAAGTATTTCTACAAGCTTCTCAAACTGATAATCCTGATTTTCAAAAGCGTCAAGCGTATTCTGAGTTACTTTGTCCAAAAACTCGATAAATTTCATGTCTTTATTAGGATAATTCCTCATTGCAAGAACGTTTACAAACATACCTATTATGTTTTGCAGGTCACTATGGGGTCTGCCTGCAACTGCACATCCCACTACAATATCCTGCTGTCCTGAAAGCTTGCTCAAGAATATGTTAAACGCTGCCAGCATTGTCATATACAAAGTCGCACCCGTTTGAGCGGTAAAGCTCTTTAATTTCAAGCTTGTTTCCCTGTCAATTACGAAAGAAACATTCGTCGACCCTTCAAAACTTTGAATTTCAGGCCTTTTAAAGTCTGAAGGAAGGTTTAATTCAGGTATACCCTTTTCTTTGGAAAATACATTCAACCAGTATTCTTCCTGCTTCTTTATAGCCTCTGATTCAAACAGCTTATTCTGCCAGATGGAAAAATCCTTATACTGTACGTTGAGCGGTTCTAGTACCCTGCCCTCATAAAGGTCTATAAACTCACTGCTCAATATACCCATTGACGTCCCGTCAAATACTATATGGTGTATATCGTATAACAGCACATGCAAATCCTCCCTAAGCTTGAGAAGCTTCGCTCTTATAAGTGGTGCTTCTTCAAGGTTAAACGGCCTTACAAACTCATCAATAATGTAGTCTATTATCCGCTCTTCCTTATCCTCCCGGCTTATATCCCCAACATCCCCAACTATTTGCTCATAGTCCTTCAGGTCGGCATAATCCAGTTTAAACGGAACATCGTCATGAATAACCTGAACCGGTTTGCCTCCAACCATCACAAAGGATGTTCTGAGTGTCTCGTGCCTCATAATCAGTGCCTTAAATGCATACTCAAGTCTGTTAAAATCAAGTTTTCCTTCAATAAAAATCTGTTCGGCTATATTGTAACTTGTACCTGTTTCCTGATATTGTTCCACCACATAAATCCTCTTCTGTGCTGAAGACAGTGGATAATAATCCATTTTAGGAACAGGCTTGATGGTTGCGTAAATGCTCTTGCTGCTACTCTCGATAACTTTTGCAAGCTTCTCTATGGTTGGGTTTTGGAATATTTCCCTCAATGGAATACTGACATCAAACTCCTTATGAATTCTTGCGTTAAGTATGGTTGCTTTTAAGGAGTCTCCGCCTAGATTGAAGAAGTCATCCAGCACGCCAACCCTCTCAAGCTTCAGGATTTCCTTCCATACCGTGGCAAGTTTATTCTCAATATTATTCCTTGGAGCTACAAATTCCACGCCGGTGTATATGTTACCATCAGGGTCGGGAAGTGCTTTCCTGTCCACTTTTCCATTTGGTGAAAGAGGAATACTCTCAATACTCATGAAGTATGAAGGTATCATATAATCCGGAAGCTCTTTTGACAGGAAGGACCTTATCTCTGGAGCTGCAGGCATGTTTTCGGAAATCAAACAGGCACAAAGCATTTTATTGCCTCTTCCATCATCCTTGACTGCGACAACAGCCTCTTTAACCTCAGGATGCTTTCTTAGCTGGCTTTCGATTTCTTCAAGCTCTATCCTGAAACCTCTAATCTTAACCTGTTCATCCACTCTTCCAATAAAGTCAATACTTCCGTCAGGCAGCATTCTTGCAAGGTCTCCCGTCCTGTAAATTCTTTCTCCCAGCTTATATGGGTTTTCAACAAATTTCTCAGAAGTCAAATCCTCGCGCCCTAAATATCCCCTTGCAAGGCCGTTTCCAGCTATGCACAGTTCACCGGGCACCCCTATCGGGCAAAGCTTCAAACCGTCAGACATTATGTATATCCTGGTGTTGCTTATAGGCTTGCCTATTGTAATGTATTTATCAGTAGTTATGTCTCTCATAATTGTCGCAACTACAGAGCTTTCTGTAGGACCATACTCATTTATGAGTTCAATATCAGGATTAATACTCTTGCACTTTTCTATGAGATTTTTCCCAACCTTCTCTCCTGCAAGAGTCACCATCTTAAGACTTTTCGCTTCTTGTGGCGAAATGCATTCAAGAATGGCAGAATAGAGTGATGGAACACATATAAAGTGGCTTATGTTGTATCTGGCTATGTAATCCTTTATTGCAACCGGGTCTTTTGCCTCATCCTCATCGGGGAGCACGACTCTAGAGCCTGAAACGACTGGTGTGAAGAAGCTTGTAAGGAAGCCGTCAAAGGAATGTGAGAACAACTGCAGCACTGTGTCACTGCTATTGAGACAATATTCATCCCTTCTCCACTGTATAGAGTTTGTAATATTCCTGTGTCTGACCATTACTCCCTTAGGCTTTCCAGTAGTTCCCGACGTATAGATTATATATGCCAGGTCGCAAGGATCTGCCTTTGAGATGTTGTGTGCGTCAAAGGAATCAAAGCTGTCCTCAAGCATAACAACCCTGCCTCCAAAGTTCATACGACTTTCCTGTGATATGCCTTCCTTTGCAAGCAGTACTTTAGCACCAGAGTCTTCGAGCATATACCTTTTTCTTTCTTCAGGGTATGCTGAATCTACAGGCACATATGCCCCTCCTGACTTCATTACAGCAAGGATACCAGTAACCATCTCAATTGACCTGTCGGCCATAATTGCTACAACCGGGTTTTTACCCGCACAACCTTCTTGCTCATAGGTCTTTATCAATGCTCTTGCAAGCCTGTTGGCGCTCTCATTGAGTTCCTTGTAGGATATCGACCGACTACCTGCTATTACCGCCGTATTTGACGGATATTTTCCTGCAATATCCTCAAAAAGCCTGTGTATTGGTATTTCCGGATCTATATCCATACTCCTGGTGTTATTGAAATCATACAGCAAAGCACTTTTTTCGTCTTCTTCTGTCATATTAAGCTCTATAATACTACTTTGAGGGTCTTCACATATGCTTTTTAAAAGATTTGTAAAGTGTCTGGAAATTCTTTTTATTGTTTCTTCACAATAAAGCTTTGTACAGTACTCAATGGACAATCTGATTCCATCCTCAGTCTCGGAAGCATTTAACGTAAGGTCAAACTTGGATATTGTAAGGTCATATCCGTAAGGACTTACCTCAAAATCCCCTGAATTTCCATCACTTCCGTCATCTGTATTTTCATAGTTCTGCATTACGAACATAACATCAAACAGAGGGTTTCTGCTCATATCCTTTTTAAGTTTGAGCTTTTCAACCAGTTCTTCAAACTGGTAATCCTGGTTCTCAAATACTTTTAATGCGTTTTCCCTGACTTCCTTCACAAATTCATTGAAGGTCCTGTTCTTTTCCGGATAATTCCTGAAGGCAAGTGTATTAACAAACATACCTACAACATTCTGCAGGTCTGCGTGGCGTCTTCCGGCTATTGGAGAGCCTATAACTATATCCTCCTGTCCGGAGTACCTGGAAAGCAGAACATTGAATGCCCCCAGCAGAACCATAAATAATGTTGCGCCATTATCAGATGCTATTTGGGCTAATTTTTGCCTTATTTCATCCTCCACGCCGAAGCTGAAAACCTCTCCCTCAAAGCTTTTTACCGGTGGTCTTGCAAAATCCGCAGGAATATCCAATACCGGGATTTCACCCTTAAATGCCTCTAGCCAGTATTCCTCCTGCTTTTTATAAATACCTTCCTCAAGCATATTGTTCTGCCATACGGAATAATCCCTGTACTGTATTGCAAGTGGCATAAGCTCCTGGCCGTTATAAAGGGAAATAAGCTCTTTCAACAATATGTCAATTGACGATCCGTCACATATTATGTGATGTATATCCATCATAAGCACATAGCTTCCCTCATTGGACTTTATGAGACAAACCCTTATAAGACCAGGTTTTGATAGATCAAATGGTCTTACAAATCTGTCAACTATAAGACCTGTTTCCTCTTCGGAAGCTTCCACAAAGTCTATTTCAAAATCAATATCCTCGCAGATCTTCTGAACTGCCTGACCATCAATCAGTTCAAAGTATGTTCTTAAGGATTCATGCCTTCTCGCAAGAGACTTAAAGGCATTATTCAACCTGTCTACATCAACATCCCCTTCAAGCCTCACTACCATTGGCATGTTGTAGCTTGTATCCCCTTCTTCCGACATTCTGTCTATGACATAAAGCCTCTTCTGTGCAGAGGATAACGGATAAAACTCTCGTTTTTCCACAGGTTTTATAGAAGTAAAGATATCTTTTGAGGAGGCTTCTGCAAACTGTGCTAGCCCCTTAACTGTAGGATTTCTGAACATTTCTCTCAAAGGAATATCCACATTGAGTTCCTTATGAATTTCAGCTATCAGTCTGGTTGCTTTTAATGAGTGTCCTCCAAGTTCAAAGAAGTTGTCGTTAATTCCGACTCTGCTTATTCCAAGTACTCTTTCCCATATTTTCACAAGCTCTGTTTCCATAGCTGTAGACGGAGCCTCATACTCAGCACCCGTATTAATGCTTTCCTGCGGCTTGGGCAGGGCCCTTCTGTTTACCTTTCCGTTAGTGGTAAGCGGTATACTGTCAAGCCTTATAAAGAATGACGGCACCATATACTCAGGCAGATCCTTCAAAAGGTGTTCCCTTATTTCCTTGACTGTAAGCTCTCTTTGTGCCACATAATAGGCGCAAAGGTACTTGTCACCATCCTGGCCCTCCTGGGCGAGAACAACACTTTCCTTTATCTCACTATGGTCTATTAGCTTGCTTTCTATTTCCCCAAGCTCAATTCTAAAGCCTCTGATCTTAACCTGGTGGTCTATCCTTCCGAGATACTCCATTTCCCCATTCGGGAGCAGCTTTGCAAGGTCCCCCGACCTGTAAAGTCTTTCGTCCTTCAAGTATGGGTTATCTATGAATTTTTCATTTGTAAGCTCTTCCCTGTTAAGGTACCCTCTTCCAACACCATCCCCTCCGACACATAGTTCACCGGGGACTCCGACAGGCAGCAGCCTCATATTCCTGTCCATTATGTAGCAAGTGAGTGTAGGTATGGGCTTACCGATATTACTGATGTTGAGGCTTATCTCAAGGTCTGTTATTTCCTTATAGGTCACGTGTACAGTAGTTTCGGTTATTCCGTACATGTTTATAAGTCTGGTCTGAGGATACTTTTGCCTCCATGGTTTAAGCATTGCCGGCTTTAAGGCCTCACCACCGAATATTACATACCTTACGCTGTTATCATTGCCTTCATATTTTATTTCTTCCTTTATAAGATTATAGAATGCTGACGGAGTCTGGTTCAGTACAGTAACCTTCTCCTCCTTCAACAGCTTTAAGAACTCACTGGTCTCCCTTGAAACCATTTCAGGCACTATTACAAGCCTTCCCCCGTAAAGAAGCGCCCCATACATCTCCCATACCGAGAAGTCAAAGCAGAAGGAATGGAACATTGTCCAAACATCCCTGTCATTAAAATCAAACTGGAATTTGTCGTTAAACATAAGCCGTACAACATTTCTGTGTTCTATCATTACACCCTTCGGTTTTCCTGTCGTCCCGGAGGTGTAGATGAT
>JAAZCB010000890.1 GCA_012513545.1 Clostridiaceae bacterium | reverse complement strand
TTCAAATGCTTCACATGAATTACGAACATCTTTAACGGTGATGATTGGCGAGAGTGATTACTTTTTAAGTCGTGAAAGAAATAAGAAAGAGTACATCGACCACATATCAGGTTTAAATAATGACCTTAAAACATTAAATGCGCTTATTAACAGTTTGCTGGAATTGGCACGAATAAATAAAGATAAGAGTATAGTGTTTTCTGATGTGCGTATTGACGAAATAATATTTAGCGCAATTCAGGAAGTAAGTACCAGGTATAAGGGGCGCAAAATTGTGCCAAAAATTCAATATCCGGAAAGCAGAAATGAACTGCTTGTTAAAGGAGATTTCGGAATCCTTGTGATTGCATTTAAAAATCTGCTTGATAATGCCTGTAAATTCTCCCACGAAGATGTTGGTGTAGAGTTCGTGATTACCGATAAGTTAATCAATATCATTATTTCAGATAAGGGTATCGGGATACCAGCCGATGAAGTTGAAAATATTTATAAACCTTTTAAGAGGGCATCCAATGTAAAATATATTGGTGGATTTGGAATTGGTCTTTCCCTGGTTTCAAAAATAATAGAACTTCATGATGCTGAATTTAAGATTAGCAGCAAGGAGAATGAAGGAACTATTATTGAGGTAAGCTTTAAAAGGTTACATTAATCTATTTACATTATGAAAGCAAGGATGGCTGTTAAACCTGCTAATATAATTGCAAGAAGGAAGATTGTATCATCTATACACCAGCCAACTTTTATATGAATTTCGCTGCTTTCCGGATATTCTTTTTCAATTTCTGCCATAATCTCATTTTTATATGTCATTTAAAGATTTTAAAATTAAGAGTAGTCAACAGATTCATTCATTAGAAACTTATTAGAAGGTTGTTAGAATTTATTTAAAGAATTAATTTATAATTACTTCCCTCAATATCAGGTTGGTTTTCTGCTCAATAAATAGACTTTCATCATTTTGATTTTAAAGGTATGATGGAACCCACATAAGTGAAAAGTTTGTGTATGCAATACATATAGGTTCCTTCAGGCAATGATGATGAGGTTTTGAATTGTATATGTCTGGAAATCTCAAGTGCATTGATGGAAATAATCATTGATGCATCACTGATTGCATATTTTATTATTCCGGACCGGCGACTCAGACCAGGTTTGCTTACAGGAATTGCCTTGTCAAAAACATCAATTGCGTTGTTTATGCCGTTATGATAGAATATGTTTGGAAGAAAATGTTTTGAAGGTAAACAAAAAAGGCAATTATCATTAATTAAGATAATTGCCTTTGCTTTTCTGTTGTTTGGGGTGGAAGATGGGATTCGAACCCACGACCTTCGGAACCACAATCCGACATTCTAACCAGCTGAACTACATCCACCGTATAAGGACTGCAAAATAAACCAGAAATTTCTATTTAACAAAATTTTGGATGGCTTTAAAATAACGGGTAACTCACGGTAATGGTTATTATCCGGGAATTGTACTTCAAAAAGACTGTTTAATGAAATTGTTTCTGACAGCTGTGCTATAAATACGGTTCAAAATTATTTCATGTACACTCATAAATTTATTTTCATGGTGAATTTCTGAATACTATCTTTGGGCGGTCAGAAAATGAAGGAACTACATGGAAACCTCATTTGTTGAGTATCAAGTTATTTCTTTTTAAACTTGGGAAGGAGTAAATTTATAACAAATATCTCAGGACTACAGCTCTTTCAGTTGCTGAAGTTCACCATCTTCCTGATAATAAGCATTGTATTTACAAAAAGCCATCTGTCCCGCGCCGATATTGGAGCATGGGAAATGTTTCTTTTCATATCTGGCCTTATAAGCTTTTTTTGGGTTACAGGTATCATACAGTCTCTTCTCCCGCTGTACAATCGCAATAAAACCTACCGGAAGATAGGGGATAATGGCACAGAAAAATCGCCGGAGATATACAATGCCTTCCTGCTGCTGTGTTTTTTCAGCTTGTTGTTATTCCTCACAGGCCATGCCCTAAAGGGGAATTTCTCTGTTTTTGGGTTTTCAGGAAACGTTCCTTTCCTGAACCTTCTCCTGCTATATACGGCAACTTCAAGCCCGGTCTGTCTTATTGAATATATATATCTGCTGAACAACAGGTCGTACCGCATT
>JAAZCB010000889.1 GCA_012513545.1 Clostridiaceae bacterium | reverse complement strand
TGGCATGGGCAATGGCAGAATCGGTGTTTGATATTTATTTCTTGTCCAAGGGGGAGCAGATACCGTTATTTAAGACTGCAAACAATTGGATAACAAGTCCAAGCGGGGCACTCGAGAAGTTAACTGATGAGGTAGTTGGTGAAATTACAAAATATGCCAAGGAAAAAACAAAAGATACAATAGATTATTTGGAAAGCAAAGTGAGTGAGGCTACTGATGATGTAGCTAACAATGTTTCAAGCTTTATTGAAAACAGAATTGATATTTATGTTGATAAGGCTTTTGAAACTATAGAAAACCCACTTGATGAGCTATCGTATAAAGCGGATCAAATTTTTACAGATTTTGATGAAGCATTTAATAAAGAGTATGATGATAAAGTTGGGCAGCTCTTAAATGAATTGGATAATAAAGTACAGGAACTAATACCTGAACAACTGGAGGAGTTTATGAACAGCCCTTTGTCAAGTTATAACCCTGATTTGATACCTGATCTTATTGGGGAAGATTATACAGATTTATATGAAAAGTATAAAAATGAATCTGTAAAAAAAGCACTTGAAGAACTGAAGATAGCTTTGGCAGAAGGAAAGGCTCTGGTTACCGGATCAGTTGAGGAAACAAGTAAAAAGATTAACAGTTTGATATTTAATACCATTAGCAGTGCAAAAAAATCAATAAAAAACCAAGTTAAATTAAGTATTAAAGAAATAAAGGATTCTTTGGCTAATGAAGTTAAGACTTCTTTCAAAAGTGTTGCAGACAGCGGAAGAGAACAAGTTGATGGCTTTTTTGATTCTATAGGAAACACAACAAAAAGCGGAACAATGAAATCCAACTTAAAAGCATCCTTACTATCAATGAAATATACTGACTATCTAAGGTTACTGTTGCTTTTTGTCAATAAAGAATCAAAAATGAAGAGACTAGCTGATTTAATACAGGTAAATATGAGGATTGCATCAGAGAATAGTAGTTTTATGATGTCTGATTGTTCTACATATATAAGAACAGAAGCTAAAGTTTCAATGAAATACCTGTTCTTGTCCCAACCGTTTGTTCCTGAGGGATTAAGAACTGAAGACGGAAAGAGAATACAGTTTGATATTGCCCTTTATAAGGGGTATTAAAATTATATTAAGGGAGTTGGTAAAATGAGAAAAGCAATAATAGTTTTTATAATTCTTACAATAACAATGGTTTCTTTATTGTCTGCATGTGGAGGAACTAAAGAGGTAGAGGATAATAAGGATAAGAAGGATCCGAACATTTCTTCTGTCGTTGAAACCAACAAAACAAAGGACAAGAAAGAAGGAAGCATAAAAGTTGACTTGAAAGGCGCTAAAAATAATGCGGAGGCATTCTTGGAATATGCAAAAAAAGTGGCGAAAGATATAGATTTTATGGGTATGGGGGATTATGCAGATTATATGGTATATATTAGCAGGATATACGAGGATACAATCACAAACCCATATTCAGGCCATAAAGATATGGCAGTTAGTAATAGAACATCCTCATG
>JAAZCB010000888.1 GCA_012513545.1 Clostridiaceae bacterium | reverse complement strand
TAATTCAAATCTATATGGAAATCACAAGGTGGTTTTAAGCGGAAATGGTATTCAGGAAGTAAGTCTTGCAAATCAAAGTTTTTCATTTAATATTCTGGAAATAACAAAATCACTTATGTCTGGATACAAATTTAACTGCAGTTTGCCAGTATGGAAAGAGCTTATAGAGACAGTGCCCTCAGAAGATATAGAAGCGCCGAAATCACCGCAGAATTTGGTGATAGTTTCAAAAACCGGGTCGTCTGCAACAATGAAGTGGGATGAGTCAACAGATAACCTATGGGTTGTTGGATACGAAATTTTTAGAAATGGTGAAAAAATCGGAGTGACAAGCATAACAGGATATACAGATGAAGGTTTGACAACTGGTGTCAGTTATACATATAAGGTGAAAGCTTTTGATGCTGTCAACAACTATTCTGAATTTGGAGAAGAACTTTCCATAATTCCGGTTAATCCTCATATTATTAGTGTCCAGCCTGATGATAAAGCAGTTATAGGAGGAAACCTGACCGAGAGCTTTACAGTAAAATTTAAAAATAATGGCAGTAAGGAAGGCTACAAACTTGCTGCTGAAATTTCAAGTGATGGAGACAAATGGGAAAGTTTGACGAGTAATATAGCAGGACCATACTATATTAACTCTGAAATGCTTTATTTTAATATATACTGCGATGTTAAAGCCATAGACAGCGGAGATTATTATCTAAGATACATCGTTACAGATAAAACCGAAAACTCAGGAAGTATGGTAGTTGTTTACAATGTTGATAATACTAAGCCTCAGACGCCTCAGGAATTGAATGCAGTGGATGACGGTAACGGAAATGTCATGTTAAGCTGGAGTGAAGCTTTAGACAATATAAAAACTATAGGATATAAATTATTTTGCAATGGAGAGTATATCAATACTACTGCTAATAACAGCTATAAGCATGGGGGAGTTAATCCGGGAAAGTATACATATCAGATATCTTCATTTGATGAAGTAGGAAACGAATCTGAAATGAGTGAAGCTATTGAAGTAGTTGTTGAAGAAATAAAACCACCGTTTCCTCCCAAAAACCTTGCAGCAACTTCAACAACATACAACAGTGTCTCGATCGCATGGACTCCTTCAGATAGTAACAATACGGTGATTCGATACCGCGTATATAACAGTGATAAACTGATTGATTCGACTTCACAAACACAATATACAATAAAAAATCTTAAGCCTAACACAGCATATAACTTTACTGTAAGGGCAGAAAACGATAAAGTTAAGATATCCGAGCCTATATCAATCACTGTGGAGACCGCTCCTGACGATGAAGCACCTTCGGCACCGGAGGGCTTTAATGTAAAGTCAAAGACAGGAAGTTCGGTAATGCTTTCCTGGTCAGTTTCTTCCGACAATGTAGGAGTTGAGGGATATGAAATATACCGCAGCGGAGAAAAAATAGGAACTACAGATGCAACAACATACAAGGATTCAGGTCTTACTGCAAATACAACATACGAATATACTGTTAAAGCATATGACAAATCAGGAAATATATCGGACTCAAGCAGAAGTATAAACACAATACCTACAGTACCTCATATTACAAAAGTTAGCCCTGTAGACGGAATTGTATTAGGAGGAACTTCAAGCCTGAGAATGTATGTATATTTTGCTAATGCCCAAAACAGCGATGGTTCCCGCGGAGTATTTGAATACTCAACAGACGAATTTAACTGGACAGCTATAGAAAACAATGTAAAAGGACCGTTTTTGGAAGATACGGATACTCTGTATTTCTACTGTGATTGGAACCTGTCAGCTATACCTGAAAGAACATACGCCTTCAGATATAAAGTATATGATGCAGAGAATAATATAGACAGTAAAATGTGCAGGTACATAGTTGACAGAACAGCGCCCAAGCCTCCCCAAAACCTTACTTCAATACCGGGTATTGAACAGGTTACATTGTTATGGGATTTATCATTGAGTGATGATGTTAGCCGTTACAATATATATCGTTCAAATTCTGAGGATGGTAAATATAAACTGGTCGGAAGCATAGACAGTAAAAACAAATTATCATACACATACACCGATAAAGGACTTGAAATTGACACTTCATACTATT
>JAAZCB010000887.1 GCA_012513545.1 Clostridiaceae bacterium | reverse complement strand
TAGTGAGCATTTTATTCAATTCAGAATAATATTCTGGAAAATATGCTCCTTGCGTTTTTTCTGATTCTAGGAAATTCTGTGAAACGTTCCCTATTGTTAGAGGGTATGTTGAGGCTAATAATATCGTGATTATTAGGGTCGCGGCTGTGATTTTTAATGCAGTTTTTCTAGCTTTTTCGATTATGCAACAGCTTGTTATACCGATTAGAATACTGTATGCTATTATTACGAAAAAGCTCCATTGTGCTGCTTCCCGGAATACTAACATAAGAGGTATATTTGAGATTATTCTGCTGTATATATTGCCGAATAGTGGATTTAGGCCTGATGCTAGTATTAGAAATGTTAATGCTGTTATGCTAAAGAAAATTGTTGTTTTGCGGTTTTTTGGGGTTAGTATGGCTAGGAATGCTATTATTGTTGGTATATATGATAAGGTGATTATTGTTGGGTTTTGTAGGTATTCATTTGCATAGGGTACAAGATTTACTCCATTTTCGTTTGTGGGGATAATACATTTTGCGTAGAATCCCCATTTTGTAATAAGCCTAAACGTATCATGAAGATTTATGCCCTCGTAAACAAAAGAGGTTGTTCCCGTTTCTCCATAGGTTTGGGTGAATAGGTCTGCATTATTCCAAAGAATCGTGATTATCCATATAGAAGCTAACAAAGCCACTATGATAAAAACTGCTATATATTTAAGTCCTTTAATGATTGGATTATTTTTCTTTATTAAAATAATCTTTTTGAAATTTATTTTTTTATAGTTACAGCTGATTTTTTTATTATTTTTTATTAAATAGAATAATGAAGTTATGAATATTGTGATTATACATACGATCGAGTTTCTATAGTTTGGGAATGCGCCATATGTTAGTGGGAATAGTATACCTGATAGTGCGATGTATTTGTATGATTTTTTTGTTATTCCTTCAGTGAACATAATGACGCATGGAAGGATAACTAGTATAGCATCAAGAAAATTTATAACCGTTATTTCTCTATCAATGACCAAATAGATATTAGCAGTTATATATAATCCAGCAAAGAAAGCAGCGACAACGTTTCCACTCAAAATCTTTTTTGAAAAAAAATACATCAATGTTGAAGCAAAGAAAATCATCAAGAATATCATTATCATCTGTGAAGTGTAAATGTTAATACCCATTGTATTGAAAATGGTCATGAGAAAGTAAGATGGCAGCAGTATTCTTGGTGTGTATGCTGAGGGCATGCCTAGGTCTGTTTGGTCCCATGTGTATGTGACTCTGTTTGTGAAAGCTTCTTGAATTATTGGTGGTCTGTAGTCTCCACTGATTAATATGTTTGGGTATTCAAACCATGTTAATACCCTCAAACTAAACATTAAGAATAAAATAATTATGCATATCTGAGTCTTATTTGCGTATAATATTCTTTTTATTTTCCGCAAATTATCGTAGGCCTCTTTTCAAAACTTTCCAGTTGCGTATTAAGTGTGACAGCTTTTTTTACTTTACTATACATATACTATATTAGTCTTGATGATATAACAAATTGTCTTTAGCAAATTATAGATGCCATAATTATTTGGTGAAGCAAATAATGGACAATAATTCATCTGGGTTCCAAGAAAATATTTATGATTTAAAGGTATCAGAAGACATTGAATTTAAGGACTTGAGACTCAGACAAATTATTAGAGAATCTTTATGCGGAATTAATTGTAAGATTTTAGATGTGGGTTGTGGTGATGGCTGTTTATTAGAGCCATTTGTTAAGGGCAATAGCTGTTTTGGTGTTGATGTTTCTTCTGGTCAACTAGACAAAGCTAACTCTAAGGGTCTATTAACATATCAAATTGATTTAGAACGTCAGAACTTGCCTTTTAAAGACGATTTTTTCGATTTAGTTGTTTGCTCTGAAACAATTGAACACTTGATTGATATAGATGTCCTGATGTATGAAATACATCGGGTAACTAAAATTAACGGCGTTTTCATATTAACTTTCCCAAATGTAAATCAACCAATATCTTGTCCGATGCAATTAATATATGATCTTCCTCCACGGTTTTCGGCACGCTATAAATCTACGCATGTACGTGACTATACACTTAAAATAGTCCGTAATATTCTGCTAAAATTTGATTTTCAGATCGAAATTATAAATGGAACATATATCTACCCATTTAAAGATAAATTATCCCAATTTTTAGCCAATTGTTTCCCTAGGCTTTCAGAAAAAATAATTATACGTTCAAGAAAACATAGGAAAACTCTCCCAAAAAAGGAAACAGTGCCTGTTATCTGGAATGTTTTGGATTTATAAAAAATTTTTTTAGCCCTTAACATTTGCATTTTATTATTTTGTATGACTTTCCAATTTATGTATACGCCCAATTCCATTTTATAGATTTTATTATAAAGTTGCTCTTTGAGTAATTTGAGTTGACACCCAAGCTGTGTCATTAATTTGATTTCAGATGAGGGTTCTATACCCATTTGTTGTTGGGTCAACCCTCTTTACTGTTTACCCATTTTAGGCTTCTTCGTCAGTAATCAAAGACCACATCGCTTCCACATTATACTTATTAATCCAGCAAAAACCATTCTGTCCTTTTTTACCAAAACCAAAGGCCAACTCAATATTCCCTCAAAACAGTCACTTTAAATTCTCGCTTTAAATTGCTCAACATTATAGCTTTTCTTTTTATATGTGGATTAACCATCAATTAATAGTTTAGCAGTTAAATCCATTGCATCTTTAATGTTTTGCTTTGAGTTGTAGCTGCATCTGCCAACATAATCTTCCTCCAAATCTTGATTAGTAGCGAAAGAAATAGCCCATTATAACGGTTCCCAGAGTTAACAATAATCCCACAACAATGGTAAAAGCTAGGCTAATTAACATGTGTGGACTATAAATTTTCTGAATGTTACTTGCTACTGTAACTATGCTGTTTACTTATAATATGAATTCGCTGTAAGGTTGAATCTGTGGCTCCGATAGTTTTTTGGTACATCGCGGTGAACTATGTTGCCCTGTTTAGCAAATCTGTTAAAAAAGTCTATTTTTTTTCACATTTGTCCAATTTTTTCTATGTGATATAACTTTTAATTCAAGTGTTTTATCTGTCTAATAATTTTTTTTAGGTGCCAAATTGTTTTTGTGTCATTATCTACGCCTTTGAGTTTGAATTAGACTTGTGCTCTTAGTAATTTGACTGATTTATAACAGGAATTCCTATTTTTAAGCTTGCTTGGAATTGTACTTTGTTGAAGAGTATCCTTGTAACTTCACGAGATTCTATAAAAATTAAAAGCGTTTATTATATAAAAAATTCCCTGCGCTCCTGTTGCCATGTATTATGTGCTTCAGGGATTGAAATTGTTTGTTGTTATTAGTTTTTTGATGTGGAAACTTTGTTGTTTCTTGTTACCTTTTTCTTTTTTATTTAGGCTGGTGACGTAATTCTCGGTTGGCTGAGTTAGCTTGTTATAAAAAAACCTTTATTTGTGCTTGTTTTTTTATGTTGTGCATGCGCTTTGCCTTTAACCGTCTTGGACTTTATGAGGAAAACTTTTTATAGTTAACTCCCACACACTAATTGACACAGAGAAATTAAAGAGGAAAAAACAATTG
>JAAZCB010000886.1 GCA_012513545.1 Clostridiaceae bacterium | reverse complement strand
ATCAATCAGCGCTATCTTCATTGCCACAATATTTAAGTCATCGTTCTTTGGAAACAAACGCAGTGATGAACGAATTATTGCGCTTTCTTTTCCATATTTGCTGTTTTCATTTACAAGACAGCTTTGCTTTTCAATATTTTCCGCTGTCAATGCCATTTGCATAGAATGAGATGTGCTTTTTTCTGGGGCAGAAGCGATGGATACGGCGATAGGAGAATTTGATATACCTCTTTCTGGCCAAGAAGCAATGGATACAGCGACCGATGAATTCAATTTTATGGCTTCTAAAACGCACCAGTGCGTGGTTTTTTCACCCCATGGTTCAATATTGACCCTATTAGCAATTAGCCATTCTTTTAATAGTCTTCGCTGCTGTCCAATTGGGATTCTACCCGTTTCGACCTCTGCGATATGGGGTTGCGCCTTATTGGAAATAGTATCTTCGTACCAACCATAAAGTATGTATTCAACGCCATCAATAATAATCGTTTTATAGCTCATATCAAACCTCTTTATATATTTCTATGTTCTCCGCCGTCGTTTGATGTACATGCTGCAACTCTTTCTTTTCCCAAGTCATAGATAAAGTCCATTTCTTAAGTAATCACATATTCAGCTTAACTTCATCAATGCAAGGAAATTTTGATTTTACGCAATGTATGGACCTTTACTAACTACTGATTCACAGCTCATCCCAGAAACGCAAAAATTAAGCAAGCCGTCTTCGATAAATCCCCAATCTTCAAAGATATACAAACCATTTAGTCCCTTGGTTTTCAATACTAATTGTTGCCTTGACTCTCTTATGTCATGTTCACCAAACACCAAAAATACTTTACTGCCTAGCATTAACCATTTAGCCAGAAATGGAATTAAATTATCCTCCGAATCCAACTCCAGATCTCCGGATATAAGTACAGCACCAACCTCGTGCTCCTGGATCATCGGACTAATGTGGCCCAAGAGATGCCGTTTGATTTCAAAATGACTCAATCCGTCTTTGCTACTTTTCAAGTGATTGGATCTGAAGAAATGCAAATCTGATATATGTATGAATTTATTTTCTTTCAAGTTGGCACTCCTCCAATCCTATTAAAATGTATTTATGAACCCCCAGTGTAGCTCTCAATTTTGAAGGTGAAGGCAAATTAAAGGGTCTGGGATTATCCCAGGAATAGAAATCATATGTGATTTCGTCAAGTGTATTAACACTTGCATTACTTGCCAATTTACTCTTCCTCTCTTGATACAGGGATATAGACCATTTTTAAAGGGATCAACTTTCTGTATTTTTCACTCAATTGATCATAGTATTTCATAATCAAATCCACCAATTCAGTTCCGTTAATTCCGCGGATAATTGGGGCGCCATCTAAATATTTCTGAGCATTTTGGGTGTAATTTGAAAGCGTGACAAATAAACCGTAATCTCCCTCTCGCATAGCACCCTTTAAGGATTGGATAGTTGTCTCTTTTACATCACCATCAGCGCTTTTTACTTGTACCAAAATTCTCGGCGGCAACTCATCTTTATAGGCCGTTATATCTATTCCGCTATCACCGCCATGGGCTGAGACAGTCGTTCTATATCCCATAGCATTCAAAAGATCAGAGATAAATAACTCAAAATCATAGCCTTTTAAATGCTTGCTAAGTTCCTTTAGTATGAAGTCTTT
>JAAZCB010000885.1 GCA_012513545.1 Clostridiaceae bacterium | reverse complement strand
ATTGGCATACAAGAAAAAAATAGTGCAGCGATTGTTATCATAGCTCCCAGCAAAAGCGATTGGATAACATATACTGCTGTTGTTATAAAAAAGAATAGTTTAATTTTATTTTTTAATTGTTTCCAATATAAAAAAGATAGAAGTAAATAGATATATTTCGTTCCCGAGAAAAGTGTTAATAAAATACCAACTGTAGATCCGAATCGGATACCTGTTAAATTGTATTCCGGGTGATTTCTGAGAAATTTCACATATTCATATGCTTTTCCCGGGTTTGTAACAAAATCGAATAAGTTCTCTACACCGTAATAAAATGAACTTATATTATTTAAGGAATTTATTATGGTAAAAATCATACATATTACAATAAGTTTCTCAATGTTTCTATTGAAACGCCAATCATTGACACCAGAATGTATTCTTTTTTGAGCCGGTAATAAATAACCTATGACGATAGCAATATCAGTTATACTAATAAATAATAGTCCAGATATACTAGGACTTTCAGCCTTAAGTAAATGAATTGTGTAAGTTAAAACCAAATATATAATTATAATTATTAATGGAATGTAGTTATATCTACGTATACTACTGTCATTGTTTGTGTTTCTTTCTATCTTTTTCATACTTATTCTGCAACTTCCTTGGGGGTTGTTCTTGATGTAAATCTCACATAATTTACAAACATACAACAAAAGTACACCGTAGAAGATATAAATTTTGCAATTATCAAACCCCATAGCCCCCATATTGGTGTTAAAAATATAGTAAAAATCAACTGAGTACCTCCGGTGAAATAAGCACCGAATTTTAAGTTCTTTCCTAAGCCATGTGCTGCACAAAACTGGTTGAAATAATCTCCAAATCCATGTACTAAAAAAGTAAATGAACAAATTAGCAAATAATCGAGTGCCCCGTTATACCGATCGGAATAGAATACTGGAAATAGAACATTTACACCGATGTTTAGTACTATCAATCCAATAATCGATATCATTACAGTAAAAACTATGTTTTTGGTCTGTAACTTTTGACTATTTGCATTTTCCTTATATTTTATCGTAGCCATTGTATGGGGTATCGTAGTTATTGGTGCTGATAAACTTAGGGCAAGAGAATACATCCCAAAAAGTGCTTTATCTACGGTAGCACCAACAATCACGGTTAGCAAATCTGCAATAAAAACACCCGCAATAGCTCCTTTATAGAGTTGAAATCCATTTGTTTTATTTTCATTTATTAATACTTTAAAAACTTCTATAAAATTTACAGGAATATATAGCTTTAATCTAATCCATGTTATGCAATGGATTACTATATGAGTTGCTCCATAGACAGTTAGAGCAGTTTTGAAGTCAAGTTTATAATCATTAATCCATATTATTAAATATGTTATTAGTATTATTACGCTTGGTAATGATGTTTGTATAATGATATCATTTATTCTATTATTTCCTTTGAGTATGGTCTTGAACATTTGCTGGAGCAACAACGCAAACACTAAGGACACAGCCCAAAATGCAACTGTATCTACAGGGGTAATTTTTAAATTTATTATGTAAAGAATTAATAAAGCTACTAGTGAAAACCCAACCGAAATCACAAACATTACAATCGTTGTAACGCTCATAATTGCTTGTCCTTCATTTTCTTCTTTTACTGCAATTAATCTCGCTGAAGAGTAATGATATCCAAAATTTATCAACGATACACACATCGTTATTATTGTTAGCGCATATCTATAATATCCAAAATCTGTTTCACTCATTGTCTCAGTCATAAGGATACTAATAATAAATGATATAACTACCAACGAATAGTTTGAAAACAATAAAGAACTAAATTGTATTACTGTATTTTTCGAAGCTATTCTTTTCAATTTGGTACTTCCTTACTTATTACCTGAGCATTATCAAGAAATCTTTTAATATCCTGCGAATGAACACAGTAATTAAAATGTTCCATTGCAGTTTGATATGCTGATTTAGACATTCTTTTAAATTGCGCGTCGCTGATTTTTATTGTTTTTCTAACAGCGGAAGCAAATGATGCTGCGCTAAATTCATCTACAATAATCCCATTTTCCATATCTTTTATGTATAAACTCAAATCACTCGTAAGATTCGTAACAATTGGGACACCAGCAGCTAGCGCTTCCGGCACTTTCGATGGAAATCCAGCATTGGAATATCTGCACTTAGGCCGCATGAGTATTAAAAAGTGCGATTCAGATAGTATTTTATCTACATCTTCTTTTGGTATACGATTAATAATATGCAAAGAATTTTTTAACGAACTAATATAATTTCGTGCTCGTGGAAATTGCTCCATAAATACATCAGGGCTCATACCAACTAATGTACATTGGATATTAAGCAACTCACTTTCGTTTAACGAGGATAATCCATCCAACATAATGTCTAAATAATCTTTTTTTGCAGCCGTCCCTGCATAAAACAACCTTACAGGAGGCATATGAGGCATTTTATGCTTAATATAGTTTTTTGTCATCACTTGTGGAGGGATATTTACTGTATTACACCCTCGTTTCATGAAATACTCTTCCAAATAAGTCGTGATACATATTATATTTTTAGCCCTTGGCAATAGATATTGAATATGTATCGTATGTAACAAATAGAAAGGATTAAATTTACCATAACTAAACTGATTACTACTATGCCACTCTGTTACATCTACCACTGCTGGGAAATGGAATATTCTCTTTAATGCAAAGTGTAGTAAAAGCCCATAATTTCTATAAGTAGAATAAACAAAGCCTATTCGTTTTCTCTCCTCTTCAGTAATATGTTTTTTTATAATGTTGAAAATATTATTTCGATTTATTATGCGCCTTAACTTCCCAGCACGAGAAACAGAATAATCCCTATATTCTATGCCTTTATATATGTAGGCTCCTTTTTCCAGATTATAGTCGCAATCACGTTTTCCACCGTTAGATAGTACAATTATTTCGTAACCGGCTTTTTGCATACATAGTGCCAATGCAAAAATTCTATTTGATGCGGCTTCTCCGAATGGGAACGGGCTAAATGTATACATCACAATAATACTTTTTCCAGACATTCTTACACCCACTTTAATTTAAGAGACTATGATATACGTCCTTTAATTCTTGATATATTTTTTTTTGTGAAAACTTTTCTATCACAGTTTCCCTAGCCGCTTTACCCAGGATTTTTATATCAGACTCATTCTCACATAAGCGATTTATTGCCACAATAATTGCGCTAGTATCGCTTGGAGGAATAAGTATACCATTAATTTGATCTGAAATAACTTCAATGTTGCCACCTACAGATGTTGCTACAATTGATAATCCCATAACACATGCTTCTAATAAAGCATTAGATAAGTTTTCATGTAGTGTAGCAAATAAGAACACATCACTTCCGGAAAGTATTCTAAATACATCATTTCTTTTGCCTAGAACAAAAACTCTACCAAGAGTGATTTCTTGTTTTAACTCGTCCTTCAGTATTTCGCAATAGGGACCATCCCCTACGAATACAAATATTGCTTTTTCATTTTGAATACCTTTTATGGCCTCGATTACAAATGAAATTCCTTTATCATAGGTCATGCGGCCAACACATGCGACAATTATATTATCTTTAGTAGCCCCAATTTCTTTTCTAAAATCCTCCCGATCAAAATCTTCAAGATTTATGTTCGGAGCTGGGTTATGTATTACCCCAACATAGTTTCTCTTTTTTTCAATGCCGAATTTTTGAGCCATTTCATTGCATACTGTATATACCGCACTACTCATTTGCATTGTTAAAGGTTCAATGACATATCTAAAGATTAACTTTGCGTATTTATTAAATCCAATTGCATCTACGGAACTACCACGCACGGTTGTTATTATTTTTTTACATCCGCCTAGTTTTGCTGCAAGAACCGCATAAAATCCAGCTGACTGCAAGCCAGAAACATGCACAATATCAGGTTCAAATTCTTTTACCTGCCTTATCATTTTTCTTAGTAGCCTGACGTTAAATTTGCCAGGGCGCTCATCCTGCACTAATCTACCAAACTGATAATACTCTTTTAACCATGATGATTCTATTCTCTCCATCGAAGTGTTAGGTCCGCTGGTGGCTGGTGGTAGAATATAATGTAGCATCACTTTTGATTTTTTTGAGATATTTTCCATATTTTTCTATTCCTCTAGCTATTTAGGCCTACTTGATTAAAAAAATGTGCAAATTGATTGAAATATAAATGGAAATTAAATGTATCTACATCAATAACTTGGTCTTTTACTTTTTTTATATCTGATATACTTAATAGCAGGATTTTCTCAATGTCTTTTTTCAATTTTTCGGTTGAATCAATTCTCAAGAAGAACCCATTCTCCCCATTTACGATGTATTCTTCCAGGTCACTGCTTTTGGAAGTAATTACTGGAGTACCACAACTTACACTCTCTACGAATTTAGTTGGAAATCCTGCCCGTGTCGAACGTGTATCATCTCTGATGAACAAACTAAAATCAGCCATCTTTATATATTTCAAGCTGTCTATATGTGGTTGTTGGCCAAGAAAAATAATCTTTTCTCCTAAATCTTCTAACAACTTGTTATGTTCTTCGTGATCCATCAAATATTGTTCTTGGGTGATTCCGATAATATAAAACAAGTAATTGCTATTATTTCGGAGTGAAGATAGAGCTTCTATTACAAGATTTAGCTTGTCTTTAAGTTTTCCTGGGCTTCCCGCATACACAAAACGGATTATGTCATCGTCGAATTCATCAACTGATTGACTCCATTTATCTTCCTCCAAATCTACTAATGGAGGAACTCTAAGAACCTCAACACTTTTTTTATAGTAGTTTTCAAGGTATTTACTGATTACGATGATACCATCCAATTTCTTATGGATGATTCGCATACGTAAAAAAGTATCTACACATTTAATTATTCTAAATAATAGATGTCCAACAGATCTACTAGGCCACTCTGTACAGTCCGCAAAAATTTTAATATTTCTTTTTCGGCAATATTTCATTACTTTTATAAAAGCTACAGATTGATAATTATAACAAATTACCGCTTTAATATCTGTGTAGTTTAATGCCACTTTTATAAACGAATCAATATTAAATAGATAATCAACCCATTGTTTATACAATTTAGGATACGGAACAAACCACACATCAAATCCTTGAATTTCTTTTTTAGTTTTCAATACGGACTTATCATATTTCAAATTATTATCTACACTAATAAAAACAACTCTATAACCTAGACTCCTTAATATTTTACCGTTATTAAGAACACGGTGTGCCGCAGCATTCTTATCTGGTAGTTCAAATCCTCCAATATAGATTATTGTTCCTTTTGTCATTTAATATCTCGCCTCATATTCGTATCTTTAAATACTTCAGCATATCTGCATTCACCTTTTGTACATTAAACTTATCCTGACAAAGTTGATAGCTTGCTTGTCCCATTTTTCCGATTTCTTCTTGGTTAGTTATAAACCACTCCAATTTTTCAACCAAAGTAACACTGTCTTGAACCGGCACAATAAAACCAGTAACACCATCTACTACGGTTTCTCTGCATCCAGGTGCATCCGTAGTTATTATGGGACGTCCCATCGCCATAGCTTCCAGAACCGTCCTGGGTGTTCCCTCTCTATAAGATGGTAGTACATACACTGAGCATTGCCTATAGTAACTGGCAACACCATCTGTTTCACCATAGTAGTCAATGATTCCGTTATCTATGTAGGTTCTAAGGTCATTCATTTGCATAGAATCTTGTATATCTTCAACTGCTCCAAGCAGCATGAACCTTACTTCCGGGTATCTTTTTTTTATTTCTTGGGCAGCATTCAAATACTCTCTGATCCCTTTGCTGTACATAACTCTTGATAACATGAAAAATGTAAGCTTTTCCGGTAAAGGTGCAAGTGCAAATTTATCCATATTTACACCTGAACCATTTACCAACCAGCATTTTTCTCGATGTACTAATTTGCGATCCACAAACTCGTTTAAATCGTCTGGGTTTTGAAAAATGACTGTATTCGCACACTTAAATCCAATTTTATATAAAATACTTACTATGAATCGTATAATCTTCGCTTTTTTTGTTTGGGCTGTAAAAACATACCCTACACCGGTCACCATAGAGTTAATATTTTTTACTCCAGCTATCTTGGCAGCTAAAGACCCATATATAACTGGTTTTATCGTATATCCAAGTGTTATGTCCGGTTTTTCTTCTTTGAATAGTTTTATTAATGAAAGTAAATACCTGAAATCTTCTTTGATACTAAGACCGTTTTTATCTAAAGGAATCAGCTCAAATCGAACTCCCAGATCATTGATTTTATCTATTTCGTCTTTATTGGGACCTGTTACTATTACTTCATAACCTTCAGATATAATTTCTTTTATCAGATCACCTCTGAAGTTGTAGACTGTTCTGTTTTTTGGTGAGATTAATATAAATTTCAAAAGGATATACCTCGCTACTTACTTTAGATCTTATGTACAAAGGTTTTCATACAAAATTAGTGAAGTCTATTATCTTTCCTTGTATAACAACGTGCGATAGTAGTAATACAATTTTTCAAGCCAAATACGATAAGAGTGGAAATACTGGTTTTGTATTTCTATGTGCATATTGGCTATCTTTTCATTTGCATAAGCTATAACCGCTCTGTGTACATTATCTGACTTCCGGTCTTCATGAGAAAAAGTTAAAAATAGCTCAATCAGCTTCCGATTATTAAAAGGCATGGTGACATTATGGCAAAAATCTAAAGATGAAACCACAGATGTTCCCCATGCCCCCATTCGAACTTCCCAATAGAACAAATCTGTATGCTCGAAGTTATAGATGGGCTTCTCCAACCCAATCTCCTTTATGTAATCCCTGTATGTTACATCAGACTGTCTTAATAAGGAAGGAGCCAGAAAGTACCTGGTCTGAAATATACTGAAATGCCTCTCGTTCAATTTTTTAGGCATCATTACTTGATATTTTCTCTCTAAGAAAACTCTAGCTATTTCCGACCCCCACGATTTCAGCTCAATATCAAAAGCATTCAAATGATATAAGAATAACATCTTCCTAATTTCATGGTCCGCTGTATTCTTGAAGTAAGATGTATTATGATCGATAACTCTCTTTAGAACATCAAAATCCTCTACCTCGTTATTTTTGTCGGGTATTGGATATATTGTATGTTTAAGACCTATTTCTTCACAAATTTTGTGCGCTGCATTTGCGTCCACAATTTCTTGTGGCTTGCAATGAAAACTAAAGTAATTAAATTTATCGTATAATCCATTAGCACAAGCTAGCGTTGTTTTGCTATCAATACCACCTGATAAAGAAATAGCTGGTCTCTCCCACTTTTTTGCAGCCAGCTCAATGTTCCGGTGCATAATATTAAATATTTTTCCTATGGTCTCATCAAACTGTTCTTGATTCTTAATTTCATCATGTGGTTTAACAGGGTAAAACCGTTTAATTTTAAACTCACCTGTGTACTCTGTATAAGTATTACCACCAAGCCTTTTCAACTCCTTAAAGGGTGTCAAATTACCCGGTAAATGCCTATTACCTATGTTATAGCAACGAGATTTTACAAGTTTTTTAACAAAAGGATCTGTCTGCAAATGGCAGATGTCTCCTACTAATTGCGGATGAGAACTTACATAAATACCATCACTTACTTTACCGAAATAGCATGATTTCATTCCGGCACAATCCTGAACAAAAACCAAACGCTCCTTATCATTCAATACAATTAAATGTATACCAGTCAGCTCACTGATCTTATCAAAGAATGCTTCTCTGTCTTGTTTATAAGCTTTCAGGCAGTCTCTTAGTATCTCAATCTCTTGGTATTTCATATCAAAAGGGTTGTAGGCGTGTCCTATCATAGCAATCGTAATGCCGTCCTCTTCATATACAAAGCAATCCTGCCATTTGTGATAATAAATATTTATATGAATACCCTCCTTTAAACTACCAAACGGTTTCATCTGCCAGTTATTTAAAAAAGGGTACTCATTTAAGTTTTCAATAGCTTTGCTGGTTATTAGATATCCACGACAAAACAACGTTTCTTGATACTGAGGATATCGTTCCAATATTTTCTTTATTTCATCTGTTTTATCAGACAAATTATTGTCCCCCTAGTGTAGTCGAAATGTATTGTTCCAGGTTGCTGATGATCTTTTTAAATAACCTGGCATTAACTTGATCTGATACAAAAGAGTTATGTGGAGTTAATATTACTCTCTCAACATCCCATAAAGGGTTTTCATTTGGTAACGGTTCATTTTCAAAAACATCTAATGCTACACCTAAAAATTTTCCGTGATTCAGAGCATTAATAAGATCTTCTTCATTAATTAGACCACCGCGCGAGACATTAATAAGTACAGCAGTATCCTTCATAATTCCAATTGTTTTAGCATTGATCATATGATTCGTCTGTTCTGTAAGGGGTGCTGTTAAAATAATAATATCTCCCCGAGCTATAACTATTTCCAAATCATCTGGAGAAAAGAGCTCTTCTATTAAATCTGCTTCTGTTTTTCCGGTTTCTCTTGTATCAACCGCTAATACTCGAACACCAAATGCCTTTAGTCTTTTAGCGATTTCAACTCCAATACTGCCAAAGCCAATAATAACTGCTGTCTTGTCGGATAATTCCAATAAGTCCCTTTGTTTTTGCCATTTATGTTCATTTTGATTTTGATAGAACTGTTTTGACTTCTTATATATTTCAAGAATTTTGAGTATTACCCATTCTGCAATAGGTACACTATAAACCCCTCTGGCACTAACGAATTGAATACCATGAGATTTAATATAATCTAGTGGCACTCTATCCATTCCAGCGCTGGTGAGTTGTATAAACTTTAGGTTTTTAAATTGCTCTATGTCGTTGAACAGAAATAAGCCGTTACAAACCGCAGCTTCAATCGTCTCGATCTCCATAGGAGTCAGTGTTTCATTTAATGGAATTCTTTCATCCTGGACAAAAATTATTTCATAACCTAATGATTTAATAGCTTTAATCTGGCTATTGCTATAATTAAAAGCACCGGTCAGCAGAAGTTTCATGGTGTCTCCTTGCTTGATAGATTAAGTATTGTTTATACTGCTTGCTTTATCTTTAAAACTCTATCCAGTATTAATAATCTGTTATTTTCGAAAAACCCTTTATCTTTATGCTTCAATATGTTTTCATATTCCCGGATCTCTCTTACTCCTTCGCTAATGATATCTTTGGCTTCATTGAGGTTTTCATAGTTATCTAAATTACAAAAACTTCTCGACAGTATAGCCATTGAAGATCCTATTCGGTAATGTTCCGCTATTACGAGTTCTGCGGGAAGCATCCCTTTCCCAAGTCTGGCAATACCACCAAAACCATATGGTATATTTTTTTCATGGATTTTCCTGCATATTTTTTCAACAGTCCCATCTGCAAGTAGTTCGAACATGAACTTCTTTTTATATCCCAGGTGCAAATCGTTCAGGCCGATATGTATTTCATCTATTCCATCAATTTTTAGTATCTCATCAATGCAGTTTACAGCTTCAGGTGTTTCTAGCAGCAAGCAGCTTTGAGCCCGGTCATCTATATACTCAATGAATTTCTGCACCTCTGATTTACTTTTAAAAAAGGGAAGCATTACAATATCTGCTCCGCACTCAATAACTGTTCTTATTTCAGACTTTGATCCCTTATATATTGGATTTACTCGTACCAATAGTTTTGTTTTGTTTAATACAGGCCTGATTTTTTTTATATCTTCAATTCTGTGTCTCGAAATGACGGTATCCAAGTGGCCTTGTCTTTCCTCTTTGCCCAGAATTTCAAGGTCAATAAAGATTCTGTCGACACCATTTTCCTGAGCAATCTTGGCAATATTTACATCATTACTGATATACATAAGTTTTAAAGCCAAAGTATCACCCCCTTGATTATCTTGGAGTTTGTTTGCTGCAACTTCACTTTACTGTTTCTGAAGTATTAAAATTGTCTTGCATACTTAAGACCTTGATTATGGTCTTGAAAAAAATCTTAATATCCAGTAGAAATGAAAGGTTGTCTACATATTCAAGATCTAAAATGATCCTTTCATCCCATGGCGGCTCTTTTCTTCCGTTTATTTGCGCCCATCCAGTGACTCCAGGTCTTACGTCAAATCTCCTTTTTTGTTCTTCACTGTATTTCTCCCAAGGCCACGGATGATATGTAAGCGGTGGTCTGGGTCCAATCAAGCTCATTTCTCCTTTTAATATGTTTAAAAGTTGTGGCAGCTCATCAATGCTTGTTTTTCTGATAAAAGCGCCAATCCTGGTAACTCGTGCATCACCTTTTTGCGAATATACTCCGCCTTTTTCTGCTCCTTCTACCATGGATCGAAATTTATAAATTTTAAATACCTTGCCTTTATAACCGATTCTTTGCTGAGTAAACAACGCCGGTCCTTTGGAATCAAGTTTTATTAACAAAGCAATCAATAAAAGAAACGGCCAAAGAATCAACAGAGCTAAAAAGGATAGTATAAAGTCAGTTATATGTTTGATTTTTATGTATGACATCGTTTTGCTTCCTTATTATATGTATCTTTAGTGTGACACAGGGGACAGTCCCTCTGTGTCATCCCTACGGGCTGCAACAGCAGGGACAGACCCCATGTCACACACCCCTACGTCTTCGCGGGCAGATACTATCAGCCCCTACATTATTTTTCTTTCCTCTGTTATTGCTATCTCTTCATTCACTTCCGTCAGCGGCCGCTGGTATTCGGGGACCAGGGTGGAGACCAGCTTGATGATCTCCTTGTAGTTGTTGACGGGCTTCTGGCTTAAGATGTTTACAGTATTTATGATGCCTTCATACTTCTCATCCAACTGCTTCTGGGAGATGAAGATCCTCTCGTGTTTGGTGGCCTGCATGCCTTCCGGGTCAGTGAACAGTTCCTCATAGAGTTTTTCTCCCGGGCGCACGCCGGTGTACTCGATCATGATCTCTTTATCCGGCTGATACCCGGAGATGGTGATCAGGTCCCGGGCCAGGTCTGTGATCTTCACCGGTTCCCCCATGTCCAGGACGAAGATCTCCCCGCCTTCAGCAAGTGCTCCGGCCTGGATGACCAGGGCCACTGCTTCCGGGATGGTCATGAAGTAACGGGTCATGGACGGGTGGGTGACGGTGACCGGCCCGCCTCTTTCGATCTGTTTCAAAAAGGTGGGGATGACACTTCCCCTGCT
>JAAZCB010000884.1 GCA_012513545.1 Clostridiaceae bacterium | reverse complement strand
GATCTGCAAGTGCCTGCCGCCGCTGCCCGAGCTACCAACGACGTCCTAACAAGCCGTTAAATGCCATGCTTAGATTTCAATAAAACGTAGTTTTGTACATTTAAGAAAAATTATCAGTCAACCGCAACCCAATAATCCTTTAACCGCACAGCACTTACCGGCAAACCGTTGGCAACAAGTGTAAAAAGACAGACCAAGCAGATACGGTAACGATAGAATTGAAATAGGAAATAATTTAGCTTTTTGATAGGACAGTGCAAATTAGACGGAATTTATTTTGTTTTTTTCTTCCCCCCGCAAAAAGAAGAAAGAAACCCTACCCACATTGCACACATTTGCAAATCGCACCAGCCGACCCTCAAACCAAAATTTGCCAAAGAGTGCAATCTTCCCAACCCACCCTTACTACTATGGTACGTTTTACATTTCTTGTTATTTGTAAAAAAAAAGGTTAAAAACATTTGAAGTGTAAAAAAACAGTTATCTTTGTACCGAAAAACTAATTTAGTACAAAAAGAACATGAGTATTGACAATACCAAAGAATCAATTTTGGGCGTTGCTAATAAGTTATTCAGTCGCTTTGGGTTTCACAAAACCACAATGGACGAAATCGCAAAAATTGCCAGGAAAGCCAAAGGTTCCTTATATTATCATTTTGCAAGCAAGGAGGATTTATTTAGAGAAGTTGTATCAATTGAAATGGCGAACCTGAAAAATCAGCTGTCTTTTATTGTTAACAATCCTGATTTGAATTCTTCTGAAAAGGTAAAAAAATATCTCGTTAAAAGAATGGAGATTCTCAATTCTGCTGCAAATTACCATGAAACCTTGAAGGCTGATTTTTTTGAACATTTTCATTTCATTGATGATTTACGAATCGAATTAGATGCATGGGAAAAAGAAAACCTGAAAAAGTTGATTCTTCAAGGTGTTGAGACTGGTGAATTTGCTATTATTGGAGATATTGATGTTTTGTTAGACATATTCATTATGGTTATAAAAGGGCTTGAGATACCCTTTTTTATACAAAATAAATATGCGAAATACTCTCCTCATTTTGATGGTTTAATTGAAATACTCACAAAAGGTTTATCTCTATAATTTTTTTTACATAAAACTGACTATAAAACGATTTAAGTATAAAAATAAAAACAACAAAATATGAACAGATTTGCAGAAAGCATAGTAAAATTTAAATGGCTTATTATTTTAGCCGTTGCAGGATTAACAGTTTTCTTTAGTTATCAGGCAAATAACTTGCATATAAACGCTGATATAATAAGTTCTTTACCCGATGATGACCCTGCTGCCCGGTTGTACAAGGAGATAGGCACACAGTTTGGCGGAAACGATATGGGAATGATTGTTCTGGAAACTGATGATGTTTTTAAAGCAGAAGTCATTCAGCATGTAAAGCAAATTACTGACAGCCTTAAATATACCAATGGTGTTTCAACCGTTACAAGCTTAACCAATATTCTCGACATCAAAAGCTCTGAATGGGGTATTGAAATCGGCAAGCTGGTTGATGAGTATGATTTGCCCGTTGAACAATCGCAGTTAGACAGCCTGAAAAACTATGTTTTCTCCAAAGAAATGTACAAAGGAGCTGTTGTGTCGGAAGACGGAACGGCAACTGCAATTATGTTTACACTTCTCCCTGACGAAGATAAACAGGCTGTTGCAAAAGAAATTAAGGATAAAATTGAAACATTGGATTTGCCCGAAACAATTTACTTTGGCGGTCTGCCCATGATGATGAATGACATTAACGATTTGATTGTTTCGGATATTGTTTGGCTTATTCCCATCGTTTTTTTCGTTATAGCCATTATTTTATTGTTAAGTTTTAAATCTTTCAGAGGGGTATTGTTGCCATTGCTCACAGCAGGTTTGGCCGTTATATGGACAATGGGTTTAATGGCAGTAACAGGGTATGAATTGACAATTATTTCAAATATAATCCCAGTTGTGCTGCTTACTGTAGGAAGTGCTTATACAATTCATGTACTCAACAGTATTAACCAAAATAAACTTGCAGATAGAAAACAGGCATTAGTTCAAGCACTTGGATACATTCTGGTTCCTGTAATACTGGCAGCAGTAACCACGGCCATTGGGTTTATATCATTTGTTTTTGGGGCATACCTCACAATGATTAAAGACTTCGGGATATTTACTGCGGTGGGTACACTAATCGCTTTAATACTATCCCTGTTTTTTGTTCCCGCACTTATTTCGGGGTTATCAATGTACGGCAAAAAGACCGCCATCGAAAACG
>JAAZCB010000883.1 GCA_012513545.1 Clostridiaceae bacterium | reverse complement strand
TGAGCCGGCAGATGTTTGCCAACTTACTAAAAAAAGACTTTTTTTATTTTTCGAGCAAATGCTGCCCAACGTATGATGGTATGGTGTCGTGCGGGATTACGAGGCGATTTCCTATCAGTTTACACCGACTTTTTTTACGATTCACGAACCTTCGAAAACCTCTGAAACCCGCATGCACTATACCATGTGTTGTACGCTGGCCATTATTGTTTCTTAATCTATTTGTCTCCTTTTTATCGAATTGTTTCTCAGCAGTACATGTGTTGGGGCGGGAAGGGCTGAAAGGCTCTTTGGCAAAATTTGATAGTAGCGTTGGCTTTGTGCGTTTTGCCAATGTGCCTTGCAGCGCAGGGATGGTGAACTTTGACATTTTATTCATAAGTAAATATATCAAGTTTTTTAAACCAGTAATCAACTAATTTTATCAAGTTTGGATGTTTCTTTATATAGTGTCTTGCTGGAATTTCAAGAGTAACTTTATCCTGAATTGTATGTATATGTTTATAACCATGTAAACCATATATCAAATTTTCAATTTCCTGAAAATTATCTTTGGGATTTTCAACGAATGCCTTTAAGTTATAACCTGATATTTTGATATTTTTTTCTTCGATAATTTTAATAAGCAACATATTGCCAGCAAGAAATATATCTTTAAATTCATTATGTAGTCTATTTAATTCCAAATCTGAATTTAAAATATCGGTATATTTTATTAATGAACGGTTAGCAGGTACCAATATTCCGTAGGAAACTTGCTTCTTTTCATTTTTACTCAAATTGAATTGTTTTATAAGCGTTTGATGACGATAATCAAATTCAGCTTTTTTAAGTTTATAAGAAGCAGCAAATTCCTTTAGAACTTTTTTGTTTTTTTCAAACATACTATTAATCACAAATTTGTTTAACAACCCTCTCAATTGTACCAAATTGACTTAAGAAAACTCTTGCAATATCATTACTATTACCAGGTAAATCAAGCGATTTTAAAAATTCGTCTTTTTGTATAGGGCTATTAATAATATTTAACACAGATTTAGGAACAGAGCTTTTTTTAACCTCAAAATAGTAGGTTGTGTTTCCATACACAAAAACAATCATTTCAACATTTGAACTAAATTCATAACCAATTGCTATGGCAACATAGCTGCCAGAATTATCAACGCATTGCAACCTGTGATATGAATGTTCATTGTCAGTAACTTTATCAATTTCACCCAGTACACGAAAATGAGATTTTGGGTCATTTGAAGGATAAGTTGTAAGTATGTTTAAACCATTAAACAGGAATTTGATATTTGGTTCAGGATGTTTCTTGTCACCAAATTGATTTTCACTAAAATATGCAGTATAATAGGTTGTTGAATCGAAAACAGATTTTATTGAATAATATGGTGCTCCTTTTGCTTCAGGTTCTCTTGGCGCAATTCCAAGCATTCTGTTTGTTTCTTCTGAATACTGTGCCTTAGATAAAGGGATAAATGCAAAATAAAACAATATGATAAAAAAATATTTCATGGACAGAAATTTATAAATATTCGAAAGTATCGTTAATGTATTTTTTATGGTCGCATATAAGCTGTTTCCATATATTTCGTTTTTGTTCATCTACATTTGAATCAGTTATTAATTTCTTTAAAAGATGTAACTTTTTAAATTTAAGTGTTTTATAAAATATCTCGTCATTAGGTTCTAATGAAACCAATCCTTGATATATTTCATTGTCTGATTTTCCCTTTAAGATATCTCCTATTGCCATAATATTAAATATTTATGTGTTATATATTAGTTCTGTAACATAAATTTTCAGTATGTATCCCTAGAACAAACCCTTGATTAACTACAGATTGAGCAATATTTTTCCATATATCAAATATATTTTCGTTGTTTTCAAGTCTCTTGGATTTTGCTCCAGTTCTTGCCCCAGGTTTTAATAACCCCAGATTAACAGTATCAATAACAGGTCTACCAAATCCGCTTTTTTCATTATTGGAAACTTTGGCCGGGAAAAAACTAAATATATTGTTATCACAGCAGAATTTCTTACCGATGTGAATAGGCATTGTACCATTAGTACAATTCGATAAGCCTATTCTTTTCAAAGTACTTTCTATAAAAATTTCATCGAATGATGAATTAATGATACTTGGAATTTCATTTTCTATAACAAACAATGTGTCAAGATAAAACTTGGCACTATCTTTTGAGCCAAATTCAGAACCAAACAAGATTAGGTCTCCAATTTCTAAATTAATAAGTTTACCTTTTTTGCAAATTGCATAGTATAAGTTATTGCCAAAAATATAGGGGTCTGTATTTTGGTCATTAATGTTTTGCTTGCAAAAAAAAGGACGATGAACTGCACAAGGAGAATTCCAATATGGCTCATTAATTAATGGTTGTAGAAGTTCAAATTCTGAATGACCTTCGTATTCACCCCAAAATCTCAACAATCCCTTTTCCTCTTTTGGGTATACAATATCTTCAATATAACTTCCCTTGATTTCAATAAATTTTCTTTTATGACCTTGAGGTTTTCCCTTTGAATTGCACCGATTCCATAGCCTAACACCCTTATTTTTCGGATTTTCATAAAAATAAAAATCTTGGAGATGCTTATTACGAATCCGATAAGATATTTTCATTTCTTGCCCGGGATGATTGGCTTGATGAATGCTTGCCATATATCAATTTTTGGTTATTTATTATTAAACAAAATACGTTTGTAACTTACTACGAATTTGCAGTATTCTTCATTAATTTTGAAAATATCACCATTACTTTCATTATAATTCCTTTCCATGCAGATATTACAATAGTCAAAAACATCACAATTAATACATTTAGTAAATGCGCTTTTCTTAATAGAACGTAGATATTTGATATTTTCTGAATTGTATATAATATCTTTGAATTGAAATTCTTTTGCATTTCCAGTTTTAAATTTCTTCCATGCTGGGCACGGAATATAGTTTCCTTGGGATGTCAGTGTTAGCCTATCAAATCCAGCTCCACACAAACTAGATTCTACATTCTTTACCTTTACAGAATCAATTTTATCCTTCATGGAAGAGGTTCCATATTCTTGATTTACATAAAGGACATCTTTTAGATGTGACTCAAATTCACTTAAATTTAAAGATGTGTCCAAATTTCGCTTGTTAAAATTTGATTGTGCAATAATTTCATAATCAGTAGTAAGTTTTATATTTTTTTCATGTGCATACCTAACAATATCAATATATGATTTATAATTATATTTTAGAATGGGACAAGCGATTCCAACTTGAATTTTGTTTGCTATTAATTTATCAATAGATTTTTTAGTCTTTAGGCAGGAACCTTTTACTTTAGTGATAAAATCATGTTCTTTCTCAAAAATACTATATAATGTTACTTGTATAATTTTTGGATTTATTTCCTTAAATAATTCAATATGTATGTCTTGAAGATTAATCAAATTGCTAAATAGAGTTATTATAAAATCCTTTTTTCTTGAATACTTTAAGATTTCATCCAATTGAGGATGCAATAATATTTCTCCGCCTGAAAAAGTTACATTTAGTAGTTTTAGAAAAGAAATTTCATCTAATACTTTTTTAATTATATTAAATTCTAAAAAGTTTCCTTTTAATCTTTCATCACTAGGGATGTAACAATGCATACATCTTTCATTGCATTTATTTGTTAACTCTACATGCATATTGAAAGAAATCGGGTCAAATTTAAAAACATTGCTATCGGATTCTTCAGAACTTACTTCTTCAAATTCAACTGATTTATTTTGGTCGTTATTGTTTGATGAAGTCGGACAATCTTCAATAGACCTACTTTTTTCAATTATTTCTCTTTTAGAATTACCTAATACTACTAATCCATATATTTCCAAAAAGATTAAAAATTCTTTAAAATCAGTGTTTAATGTTACAAAATCAACATCTACAAGAATATTTAGCATTTCATTAACTGAATCATCAATCCTTTTTATTTCTCTTTCAATCTGAGTCAGAAAGACTGCCCCAATTGAGTTAAATCTGAATTCTTTTCCACTCTTTTGATTTAAAATATAGCCAAATTCGTCGAATGTCCTTATAAAAGTATTTTTATGTTGAAAGAAAAATTTCATTGATAATATTGTTTAACATTATTAAGACCAGGAGCAAAATAGAAATTAATGCTCCCGGTCGTTTGAATAATTCTTTAACTATTACCCCGAAGATTTTGTGGTGGGCAATTGTGTCCCTTGACATTTGCTTTTACAATTTTAACTTTTTGATACTTCATAATATACTTCCATTTAATTTTGCCTACTCTATTAGAGGTTTTCGGCTTACCCTATTAATATTAAATTAATGATGCTATTATAAAAAATGCAATTAATCCAACAATAACGCCAGAACTATTCGACCATTTTAACTTGGTTTTAAACACATCCCATTCTGGTTGAAAAAAATAGTCGGCTGGTGCAACAACAATACCACCACTTAAATACCAGGCTGTAAAAAAAGCTATTAAGCCAATAATAGCAGGGAACCCGATAACATTACCTTCCGCTGCAAATCCAAGAAAAATGCATAAAATCCACAGTGCAATGTTTACAATGAAAACGAAACCTGTTAATATTCTCATGGCATTTTGATTTATGCTACATTTTTATCGTTGATATACTTAAAAACATCAGGATATTCATTTTCCCAATCACCCCAACATAAGTACTCCTTAATTCTTTTATAATCGTGTATTACATCGTCGGTCTTATTTTTCTGGATGTTGTAATGTATTCTGAGTATAAAAGAATCTATATAACTTAGTATCTCATCTTCTTCTCCGTTTTCAAATTCAATTTTCGGCAAATTGTTTATTACAAAATTTAGCAATTGCATTGCTTTTTCATGGTCGCCCAATGTATAATGAATAATACCGGAAAGTTGAACTGCGTCCAAGTATTCAAAATATGGAAACTCAATATCGCCTATTGATTTATCTTCTCTTTCACTTAACTCATTCTTAATTGAATTCATTATTTGCTCCAAGCATTTAAGAGCCGCTTTGTAATCCTCATTTTGGAAATAAACATAGGCGAGGATTTTTCTAAAAGCATATTTTTTCTGATATTTATTTGAGGCAATTTCAAAAACAGGTTGAAATATTTCTTTTTCCCAGACTTCCCAAGATGGTTTGATTAATAAAATTCTTGATTCAAAGAGGAAATCATCAAGATTTACTATGAAGTCGTATTTTTCAAAAACTGTTTTTAGAAAGTCTGCGTATTCACTATCCAAATATTCGTCCGTTTCAAAAGTGTTTATTTTGTGCAAAATCCACAATAAAGGATAAATCCTGTTTTTCGGGTCATTACTCATCCTTTGTTCAATTATTTGAAAATCAGCTTGTAGAAAATCCAAATCATTGACTTTTAACAATTGCTCAACATTGAAGTTTAGGATTTTCAAGCTGCTTAATTTTTCATTCTGAGTAATCGAAGCCGAGAGTATTTCAATATCGGCAATCCCATTTATATCAAAAACCTGAGTAATGGTTTCAAGCAAATCAGTTTGTTCTTTATCCGAAAAAAGATTTTTTATTTCTTTTATGGATAAACTTTTTAATTCCTGAATGATAAATTCATTTGTCTTCATATTACAAGTTTTTAGTTGTAAAACTTGTCTCAAAAATAAAACAACAATAAGTCTTATGTAAGTTCAAATTGTTCACGCAATAACCTTAATTAACTCAATCGATTTTATCGGGTTTTTATCACCAGACTTGTACTGGCCTAAAGATTTGTTTTTATTGTTGCTTTTCCTTTTTACTTTGGCGCAGATTAGTTCTTCTTCCATGTGAAGTTGTGTAACTTCTAATTTATCACCTGTTTGTAATTTTGAGTTTATAGAGGTAATTACCTCAAATTTATTTTCGTTTAAATATTTTAAGCATATTGATTTGTTGCCAGGAAATATAACTTGAATTGAATAATGTCTTACTATGTCCGCTATTTCAAATTGTATTGAACTTTTAGTCCTGAATCCTGAATAATGCTCAAGAAATTTTAAAAACCTTTCGTAATTATCAAAATTCAGATATTCTGCTACGATTATCAACGTTGGAATAGAGACCCCATTGTTTTCATTTTCCCTAAGTCCAACAAGTCTCTCTAAAGTCGAACCACTAAGATGTTTTCCTGTACATTTTTCTATATCGTTTTCAACAACATAATCATTATACCCTTTGGAATCATAATGTGAGGGGGTTGTTTCATGTCCATACTTCTTATCGATAAGACTTTTAATTGTCCTTTTTTCAGGAAGTGTAAAGTAAAATGTATTGCCTTTTTTATTCATCAGATATTATTTTCATTTCTTAATTACAATTTAGTAAAAATGATGCAGAATCTCAAGTGGGTCGGCAAAAAAAGCATGTGTTTGGAAGCGAAGGGACGGTTGCAGGGATGGGCTGCCAAACTCTTGCTTTTGTGGGTTGGCATTTTTCATTTTTTCTCTTTCAAATCTGAAATCATGTTACTGCTGTGCCGTTTCTTTGGCTTGCGTACAACGTTCGGCGGTATGCGCAGTTGCCGTTTCTATGCGCTCACTTTTCGTGTTACCGGAAAGATAACCAAAAGAACCAGCATTAGCAACCCCTCGGCACGGCAATTGCGTATGACCGCTTGTTAGCTGCAGATGCTGGTCAGTGTATATTCCGGCGGATGTTGACCACCGTTCCGGCGCAAGCTGACCACCGATTCCGGCCATGTTGACCACTTGGAAAGATATGGGTCGGTATTAATTTAATAATCAGATTAATAAGGGCATTTGCGGGTGGTCAATATGCCAGAACGGCATGCTGACCATGCAACATAC
>JAAZCB010000882.1 GCA_012513545.1 Clostridiaceae bacterium | reverse complement strand
TTTATTTTCTAAAGATGGATGGTTGAATACCGGAGACTTAGGCTTTCTTGTTAAGGGAGATTTATTTGTTACAGGAAGGTTTAAGGATATTATATTTATAAATGGACAAAATTATTTTTCATATGATTTAGAGCAAATTGCGCAGCGCGTTGAAGGCATAGAGACAGGTAGAATTGTTGTTGTTGGCGATGCGGATGATAATTTAAAAAGAGATATTGTTAACATTTATGTTGTACATAAAAAGGATTTGGAAAGTTTTGTCCCAATTGCAAAAAGTCTAAGGGAAGTTATCAACAATGTTGCAGGAATTAACGTTGATTATATTATTCCCGTTAAGTCAATTCCCAAAACGACAAGTGGAAAAGTTCAAAGATACAAGTTAAAAGATATGTTCAGAAGTGGTTTGTTTGATGACACCATGAAGACTCTTGACATGCTTATGAAACAGCTGGTTAAATCAAAAAATAAAACTATTGTGTGCAGAAACGAAACAGATAGAAAGTTAATAGAAATTATAGAAAAGATATTAAATACAAGTATTGATTCTATAGATGCAGAATTTTTTAAATTAGGAGGAAATTCACTAAAAGCAGCTGAAATGTGTTCTGAGATTTCGTCTGTATTTGGGGTTGAAGTGTTAATCTCTAAAATATTCGAGTTTAATGATATATCTGCATTGTCAGATTATATAGACAAATGTGAAAAATCAACTTGCAAAAGCATTACAAAGCTTGGTGAAAAGGAACATTATGAAATGTCACCGGCACAAAAGAGAATGTTTATAATAAATAAATTAAATGATCAGGATACAAGCTACAATATTCCTGTTCTTCTTAGCGTCGATGGAGAGATTGACATTGACAGATTAGAGAATGTGTTCTTTCAAATTATACACAGGCACGAAATATTAAGAACTAACATGTTTCTTGTTGATGGTGAACCACGTCAGATAATTAATAGTGATTTTGTATTTAAAATCGAACGTTGTTATGATGCTGACAAAAGTATTGAGGAAATATTTGCTGACTTTGTTAGAGTGTTTGACTTGGAGAAGGACTTACTCATAAGAGTAAAATATGTTGTTGAAAGAAGTAACGAAGCATATATAATGTTTGATTTTCATCATATTGTTTGTGATGGTACTTCGTTAGGAATTCTGGTTAATGAAATTGTGACAATGTATCATGGTAAAACATTGGAACCTCTGGATATTTCCTATAAGGATTATTCTAGTTGGAAAAATTCTGAAGTTAAGCTTATGGATAAGCAGAAAAAATTTTTTGTCAATTTGTTTGGGAAACCAACACAGAAATTGAACTTATATCATGATTTTGATACTACTACCAGCAATGCAGCTAAAGGTTCAAGTTTGAATTTTTATATATCTGAAGAGTATACACAGAAGATTAAAGCTTATGTGGATAGATCTGATTCTACACTCTACCTGGTATTGTTGTCTGTATATATGATATTATTGCACAAATATTCCGGACAGGAAGATATTGTTGTTGGTACACCATTTGCTGACAGAGAAAAAGTCGAGCTTCAAAAGCTGGTAGGCTTATTTGTTAACACTGTTCCTATAAGAAGCAATATAGATCCTGCGTTAAAATTTGAAGATTATATTAACACTTTGAAGCAGACTGTTTTGGGAGCTTATGACAGTCAAGGATATCCATTGGACAATATAATAAATGATCTGAGGTTAAGAAAAGATGAAAATGAAATGCTGTTTAGCACATTGTTTACACTTCAGAATATGGACATTCCTCCTTTCCAATTAGGTGATGCTCATTTGTCTGTTTATGATTGTGATGTGGGAAGCACCAAATTTGACATTAGTTTGGAAGCTATGGAAAAACAGAACAAGGTCATGCTTAAATTCAGATATAATACAATGGTATTCAGGGAAAATACTATAGTTGGGTTTGCAGAACATTATGTCAATATACTAAAGAGTGTTCTTGATAGTTCTGATATAAAAATATCTGATATAAATGTTATTTCTAGCTCGGAACTGCGTCAATTGATGAGTTTCTCACAATCAAGTCAAGTAAATATTCCTGATAAAAACTTTATAGATTTATTTGAAGAGCATGTAAATGAATGCAGTGACAGGATAGCAATAGTGTATGGTGAAAACAGGCTTTCATACATTGAGCTGAGTAACAGGGTGGATTGTATTGTACAGATATTGAACGAACGTGGTAATTACGGGTCAAGATTTATTCCGCTCGTAATGGAACCATGTATTGATATGATTGCTGGTATGTTGGCTATTATTAAA